>JBBIQF010000476.1:0-5215 GCA_037442445.1 Planctomycetaceae bacterium | reverse complement strand
GCCAGCGGCGTTTCGTTCTTCCAAGAGGCCGCCAAAGATCGGGGCATTTCCGTGTTCCCCGGATTTGCCCAATACGGTGACGGTAGCGAGAATGCGAGCCGGGTATCGCGCTACACGGAACGAGCTCGTCAAGGAAGTCCTCCGCGACTACCGCTACATGGAGCCTACCGGTCTGGGAGTGCCGCGCAAGATCATACGAGGCATGCGGGCCCATAACGGTACGGAGCCAGACGTCATCGAAGAGGAGACCCGTTTTATCGTCCGCCTGTGGAAGGCGCCAAAAGCGAAATGATTTCCAAGAGCGATAAACGCCTGCCCCGCGCTCTGCCGGCCGTGTGCCCTGCGGGGAGCGAGGCAAAACGACTGGGGGATGGTCAGGTATTTCCCATTTTGCCATAGGAGGCAACCCACGCAATACGCCGTCGGGGCGCGGTATCCGTTCTGGCTGGAGATTTCGCTGTCGCAATCCCGCCGCGCAGGCGGTTTAGCTAGCGTTTAAAACTCGGCGATCACTTTCCATTGGCCGCCTGTCGGCCTGAGCCGCACCACGGAGTTTTCAGGGTCGAAGTCGTGCCATACCTGGCCGTTGACAATCGCACGCCGCAGCGGCTTTCGCTCCGGATGCGGCAGGCGTAAGGCGATCTGGCGGCACGGGCCGCGGTCGGGGCCGGAGATCGCCGCTTCGATGCGCCCCTGGCGAAGCTCCGATTTGACGGCGCAGGCGACCTTCCCGTAATCTGTGGGCATCCCCTCCAGTCGCACGGTCTTGCCGTCCGTGAACCACGCCCTAGGGGCGCCGGCCAGTAGTTTCAACTCGCCGCCGGGTGCCTCCATCACCAGCATATTTCGCAAAAGCACGAGGGCCACGGCCGCCGCGCACGGCAGCGGATCGCTCACATCGGGCACCGGATAACTGGGGCGGACATGAAGGTCGCTGGCGTAGATCAGGTTGGTCTCGCGGGCGGCCCAGGTATTGCGCTCCAGATTGAAGGCCATATAGCCGTAGAACCCCAGCAGGAACTCGTCGACCCTGCCCTGTTTGAGCTTCGTGAGGATGTATCCGAGCCCGTAAAGCCCATCCAGGCCGCCCGGCCCCACGTCGCGCCGGAATCGCGGCAAAAGGCAGAAGGTCAGGTTCGTGCCCTCCATGTACTCGGTGATGGTGCGCAGCACCTGGCTATCCGGCTCCAGGGCGCCCAGGTCCAGCAGGCAGCCGTAGAAGAGCTGGTCGTAGTCGTGTCCCACCGGCTGGGTCGCGTAGAGCTGGAGCGGCAAGAACGGCGGCGCCCGGTCGCGCCGGATGTTCCCCAGCGCCGCGCGCTCGATGCACTTGCCATACTCCTCCGCCTCGAGCCTGTAGCGGTTGGCAGCCTGGGCATCTCCCAGGTCTTCCATCAGCCAGGCCGTGTCCTTAAGGCCCTGCCAGCAGCAGTAGTTCGCGTAGAGCGCATAGCACTGGAGTTCGGCGATGTCGCCGCCATAGGACCATTTGGGCAGTAGGCCCCAGTGCAGGGGCCTTTGGCCGTCCTTCGCCGAAGACGAGAGGGGGCCGTGCTGGGGCGGGCCATCGCCGGCCATGGTCTTGCGGCGCTGGGCGATGGTCCACTCGGCACATTCGCGGATCAGCGGCAGGTGTTTTTGGATCCACGGCCGGTTCCGCGTGATGCGATACAGCCGGATGGCGAAATGCGGCTGCAAACCGTTGCGGTACTGCTGATGGCGGTGCTCGTAGTTTTTGTAGTCGGGCACTTTCTTGAGGAAATCCCGCGTGAGGTATGTTGCGTCCATGTAGCGCTCGACATCGGCAGCGTAGCCGGCCCAGGCCAGCGCGAACATCGCGAAGCTCTCTTCGATGCCGTAGAGCTTACCGTCGTAAGCGCCCGGCGCTGCACCGTAGGGCATGATGTCGCCGTCGGCGTTGATAAACAATTGCGCCAGTACGCCGCGGTACATGGCGTTGACCCGCTCCTCGGGCACCTCGACCCTCGCCGCTTGGGCCAGCACCTCGTTCCAGTACCTGTGGAACTCGGCCTGGGCAGGGCCGTAGCCGGCTGCCCGGTACGCCGCAGCATCGGCAACACTTGGGGGCTGGCCGTGGGGCTGGACGAAGTCCAGCGAGCGGGTTTCGCCCGGCTTCAGGGTCAAAGCGATTTCCAGCACATCGGGCCGCTCGGGCGCCGTTGCCTCCGGCGGGGCCACAAGCACAAGCTTGCCCCGCAGGCTGACGGTTCCGTTTTTGGTCACGGCCTGGCCGGCCGTGCCTTGGATGGCTACTCGGACCTTCGCTGGCATGGCTTTGTGCGCAAGGTTCAGTAGCTCGATCCGCACGAACAGGGCCGGCCGCGTCCGGCGTGGACCGGCGAAGCTTACGAACGCCGTCTCGGTGACTTTCAGATCCCCCACCCGCCCTTGCACAACGGTCATCGGTGCCCAGCCGTTTACAAGCGAGCGGGTGACGGTATCGCGGTACTTCGCCAGCGTCCCCCACTTGTTGCCGAAGAAGAACCGGAATTCCAGCGGCCAGGCCGACAGCACCGTGCCGTCCCAGGCGATGGCCACTTCGCGCGGGTCGTCTTTCAGTCCCAGGAGGGCGCGGGCGGGGGTCATGGACAGCGCCACCGTGGACAGTTCGGCCAGGCTTGGCTCGCGGCCCGAGGCCAACAGTTCCCGCTCGAAGCGGTTGTCCTTGACGAGCCGCTCGGGCCACACGTGCGGGCCGGGAGGGATATAGCGCCGCACCTCCAGCTCGGCCACAGGGGCCATGCCTTCCTCGATGCGCAGCCTCAGCCCGCGCGTGGCCACCGGCTCCAGGGTCAGCCGCACCCACCGGCCCTGTTCGCTTCGGGCCGTGCTGAGGGGCTCAAGGGGCCGCCAGCCCTCGCCGTCGTCCACCTCCAGCCGTACCTGGCTGGCCTGCGGCGGCTTGCCAGCAAACCACACCTGCGCGCCGTCCAGCACGTGCTGGATCGGCCAGCGGAGGATTGCGACCCCCGATTCCAATGCAGCCTCGTGCGTGTTGCCATCGTTGAGCCCCGGTGCAGGCTGCGCTTGCCCGCCGGGCCGCAAGCCCAATACCTCCACCGCCCCGGGCTGGCCGACGTGCAGCCATGCCAGGTTGGGCTGCAGCGGAAGCGGCTCCATCGCCGCCACTTCATCCGCGTAAAGCACCCGTGCCCCCGCGATCCCCTCTGCTGCCCCGGGCAGGTTGGCAGCCTGGACCTCTTGCAACGCCAGAAAACCCTGGTCAGGCCCGCCGCCCGCGCTCTGGAGGACCCGCAGCGACCGCACCTTTATGGGGCGAACGGTCACCACGGTTTTTTGCTCTGTGGCGGCCAGCCATTTTTCCGGCCCGAGCACAGGCACCCAACTCTGGTCGCAAAGCACCTCGATGCGGAACGCCCGCGAATACCACCGCGGCTCCGCCCACCAGAGGGTGACCCGGTTGAGTTCCACGGCCTGGTCCCAGTCCAGGCGCACCCAGTGCTCCACACCCCTGACCGGGGCCGACACCCATGTATTGCCCGCGTTGCCCAGGCGGTTGGGGCTTCCGAAGTCGGTAGTGGTCTGTTTGCCGAGTTCGACCCACTTGCCGTCGATGATCACCGCATGGCCATAACCCGGAAACGTGGAATCGACGCTCACCTTGGGCAAGGGTTGGGCCGCAATCGCCACCAGGACCCCACAGGCGACTATCGCGTGCAACGGCAACATTTCTGTAGTGCTCCGATTTGTTGTTTCGATGCCGGCCGCCGGCCGGCGCTTTACCAACTGCCGCACCGATTTCGTCCCCTGCCGCAGGGCGGGACAAAGCGTCAGCCGGGAGGGATGCGGCGACCTATTGGGCGGGGTTTTTGCGGCGGCTCACTTGGAGCCGGGGGGCGGGCCTTCGTCCGGCAGGTTGTTTTCCAAGAGGATGCCCTTCGGGGGTAGTGCCAGGCCGGGCTTGGGCTTGGGGCTTGCGCGGCAGAGGTCGGTAAGCACGTTGCCGGTGATGGCGATCCGCCGGCAAGCGGCGTCGGCTTTCACGGCTTCCTCGGCTAGGCCCGCGAAAATGTTGCCCGAGATGACGATGTCGGTAGTCCCCTCGAGAACGATGCCGGCGGCCTCGTCGGGCTTCCCTTCGCGGCGGAGTTTCTGGCCGATGAAACTGTTGGAGAAATTATTGCCGGTGATCGTGATCCGGCCGCTGGCCGGGCCGACCCGCACCGCCTGCACCGCGGTGATGGTGAACGTATTGGCCGAGACGGTCGAGCCCCAGGCGTCGCGCAGGTCGACGCCGCCCTGCATGTTGTGCGCGATCACGTTGGCGCTGAGGGTGATGCCGTAGCAGTCGCGGTCCAGCACGATCGCGGTGCCCTGGCACTCCTCGATCATGTTGCCCGCCACCACCGAGCCGTAGGTGTTCTCGATCACCACACCATGGCGGAGGTGATCGTCCAGGTTGTTGCCGTTCATGCAGAGGTTGAAGCTATCGATGCACCGCAGGGCATCCTGGTTTTCCTCGAAATGGTTGGCATTGACCACGATGTCGTGGCCGCCGACGATGTTCACCCCCGCCAGGGCGTTGTAGGTGAAGATGCAATCGGCGATGCGGGGGTCTTCGTAGCAATCGACCAGATGGAACCCATGGCCGCCGTTGTGGTCGATGCTCATGCCGTGGGCGTAGAACTCATCGACGTTTTGGACCACCAGGCCGTCGCCGCCTTTGGGCTGGGTGCTTTTGCCGTCGATGGCCTGGGGATCGCCCTGGATGCGGAAGTCGGCCACCTGGACCCGCCAAAGGCGGGCGCGGGGATTGGCCGCCAGGTCGGCCGGCCGGATGATCATGGCCGGCTCGCCCTGCGTGTTGCAATTGATCAGGCAGGTGGCGGCCCCTGCGCCTTCGACCCGGGTGTTGGAGCGGCAGAGTACCAGCGGGCGGTGGAGGCGGAAATTGCCGGGCGGAAGCCGGATTACGCCGCCGCTTGGGGGCACGGCATCGAAGGCCGCCTGGAGGTGCGGATACTTGGCCGCGTCGATCACCGCCGGAGGCGGGGCATCGGCCGGCGCAGCAGCCGGTGCCGCCGCAGCCGGCGCTTTGCCACTGGCAGCGTCCCCACCCTGGGCGGCCCCCCAACTCCGCCACGCAAGGCCTATCCCGAGTCCCACCACCACCATCAGCATCAACAGCATCCCTCGACCGGCGCGCTTCATTTCAAAATCCTCCCACAGTGCG
>JBBIQF010000475.1:0-5218 GCA_037442445.1 Planctomycetaceae bacterium | reverse complement strand
CAAAACCCCCGAAGGGGCGATGGCCAAAATCCCCGCCACGGTGCGGGCCTTCGTCGAGGGGGTCTTGCGCATCGACCGCCCCACGCTCGTGGCGGCCGCAATCGTAACCGTGGTGCTTGCTATTTGCTATTGGCCCGCGATGGCCGGTTTGGTCCGCCGCTGGTGGCGGGAAGAAGACCAAGTGCACGGATTCCTGGTGCCGGTGGCCGCCGCCGCGATCCTCATCGTCCGGCGGGACTTGATCACCGGCATCCGCCTGCGGGGGAGCCTGTGGGTGTTGCCCCTGGTGGTTCTGGCCGGACTGATGCGGTGGGTATCGGCCCATTACCTGTTGGCCCTGGTGGACCCGCTTTCGCTCTTGCCGCTATTGGCCGGGGGAGTGCTTTTCGTCGGGGGATGGCGGGCGCTCCGCTGGGCCGCCCCGGCCATCGCCCTATTGTTCTTCATGGTCCCCTTGCCGGGCCTGGCCGCAGGGCTTTTGAGCCACCCGCTGCAGCGGGCCGGCACCATCATCTCGACCTACGTGCTCCAGACGCTGGGGTTGCCGGCCATTGCCATGGGCAACGTGATCCAGCTTACCGAGACGCAGCTCGGGGTGGTCGAGGCCTGTAGCGGCCTGCGCATGATGATGCTGTTTTTCGCCGTGTGTTTGGCCTACGCCTTTCTGGCCAAGCGCCCGGCGCTGGACCGCCTGCTGATCATCGCCAGCGCGGTACCGATTTCGCTATTGGCCAACGTGGCCCGCATCGTGCTGACCGGCGTGCTGCACGAGTTGGTCAGCCGCCAGTGGGGCGATGTGCTGTTCCACGACCTGGCCGGCTGGTTCATGATGCCGCTGGCCGTGGTACTTCTCTGGGCGGAGATGGAGTTGTGGGGGCGGCTGTTGGTCGTGCCCCAGCCGGCTGCGCACGTGCCGGCCGCCCACCTGGTCCCCCGGGCCGATGGCACGAAGCGCTCTAAGCGATCGCGGGGCTCCCGCCGCCGCTAGCAGAGGCGGGTAACCGGTAAACCGAGAACGAGGCAATCGAGTACGCAGCAACTGAGAACGAGGCACCATGGCAGACTCCCCTCCCTCCAAACCGAACGATGACCCGCGCCCGCAGCCGGCGCTTGTAGAATCGCGATCTCGGCCGGCCGAACTGCCCGACCTTTGGCGCGGCGGCTTCGGGCCCGAAATCCCCATGCCGCCCCCCACCGGCGGCCTGGCCGCCTATTGGCATTCTTTGCGCCGCCGCTGGCTGGCCGCGCTGCTTTTGGGGCTTGCCGTGGCTGGCGCCGCCGCCCCGGCGGTGTGGTTCACCTATCGGGCGGAATACACGGCCACCGCCGCCTTCCATGTGGCAAGCAGCCTGGCCCCCATCCTCCCCGGCGGGGGCGACCGCATGGCCACGGCCTTCGAGGTCTACAAAGGCACCCAGCAGCAATACGTCAAGAGCCGATTCGTGCTCGTGGCCGCCCTGCGCAAGCCCGAGGCCGCCTCGGCCACGGTGCTCCAGGAAGAGCCCGATCCGGTCGATTGGCTCCAGCAAAACCTCAAGGTGGCCTTCCCGGGCAATGCGGAGATCATGCAGATCAGCCTCACCACGCCCGATCCCCGCGAGTCGGCCGCTTTGGTCAACGCCGTGGTCGATGCCTACAAGGCCGAGATCGTCGATGTGGAACTCAACCAGCGCCGCCAGCGCCTCAATGACCTGGAGCGCATCTACACGGAGAAGGAGAACGAGCTTCGGTCCAAGCGGAGCGACCTGAAGCGCCTGGCCGAGCAGCTCGGCGCCGGCGAAAAGGAGAACCTCAGCCTCAAGCAGCAGATCGCCTTGCAGCAGTTCGCCGCCTTCCGCAGCGAGCTGATCAACACGCAGTTCAAGGTCATGCGGCTCCGCTGGGAGCTGAAGGCCAAGGAGGCCGAGGCCCAGCGCCCGGCCAGCGTCGAGGTCAACGACCTGGAACTCGAGCAGTTCCTCCGCACCGATCCGGTGGCCTTGCAACTGTTGCAGCGCGAAAGCGAACTGCGCCAGCGCCGGCAGGAGGCCCAATCGGTGCTCACCTGGCGGGGCAGCAGCGAGCACTTGGAGCGGTCGCGCGGGGCCGAGGAATCGACCCAGCGGGCCCTGGCCGCCCGCCGCGTGGAACTCCGCGAGGAACTCAAGCGCCGCAAGCGGGCCGCCTTGCAGGCCAACATCGAGCAACTCAAGGCCGAGATCGCCGCCGGCGCCGAACAGGAAAAACAGCTCCTCCAGGACGTCGAGCAGGCCAAAAAGCTGGCCGAGTCGTTCGGCGGCTCCTCGATCGATGTGGAGATGATGCGCTCGGAGATCGCGCTGTTGGAAGGCATCTTGAAAAGCGTGGCCGACGAACGCGAGAAGCTCAACATCGAGATCCGCAACCGGCCCCGCATTACGCTCATCCACAAGGCCGACCCGCCGGCCGCCCCGGACCGCGACAAAAAGCCGCAGCTTACCGTGCTGGCCGGGCTGGGCGGGTTCTTCCTGCCGTTTTTCGGGATCATCTGGCTGGACGCCCGCTCGCGCCGCATCAACTCCACCGGCGAGGTGTACCTGCATACGGGCTTGGACGTGATCGGCGCGGTGCCCATGGTGCCGGCCCGCACGTTCCGCAGCCTGGTGGCCGCCGGCGGCCGGATGCAACGCTATCGCCAGGAGTTCAACGAGTCGATCGACAGCATCGCCGCCCGGCTGCTCCACCTGGCCGAACGCGATCATACCCGCGTGGTCCTGGTCTCAAGCGCCGTAGCCGGCGAGGGCAAAACCACCCTGGCCACCCAGCTTGCCTTGAGCCTGGCCCGCACCGGGCATCCCACGGTGCTTGTGGATTTCGACATCCGCCAGCCGGCCATCGACCAGGTATTCGCCATCCCCTTGGAGCCCGGCGTGGCCGAAATCCTCCGCGACGGCGTGGACCTGCACGAAGCCGTCCAGGACACCGATATCGAGAACCTGGCGGTCCTGCCGGCCGGCCGCGGCGACCGCCGATTGCTCGTCTCGCTGGCCAACGGCGCCGTGCGCGGCCTGTTCGACCAACTGCGCCAGGAGTTCGAGTTCGTCGTCGTGGACGCCAGCCCCATCTTGCCGGTCCCCGATACCCGCTTTTTGGCCAAGCACGTCGACGGCGTGGTGCTGTCGGTGCTCCGCGATGTCAGCAGTGTGCCCAACATCCTTTCGGCCTGCGAGGTGCTGGCCGGCTTCGGTGTGCGGCCCCTGGGGGCCGTAGTGACGGGCCCGGTGGGCGGGCCCTTTTATCGTTCCGCCTATACCCCGCAGGTGATATGAGGCGGCTTGAAGGGCCGCGGCGGCCAAAGCCGCCACTAAAGAAAAACAACCTGGTGTTGGTAACTGCGCTTGTAACGGCTATCGGCTGATTCGTCGATCATGGCCTTAGGTTTTGCGATTGTCTTCGCCGCCGCGGTCGCGCTGGCTTGGGTATTGACACCCGCCGTGCGCCGGGCCGCGCTCCGCCTGGGCCTGGTGGACCGGCCCGACGGCCGCCGCAAGCTCCACCACCGCGAAATCCCCCTAGGCGGCGGGGCAGCGGTGTTCTTGGCGACCACCCTGGTGCTTGCGCCTTCGTTCCTGCTGCCCAACGCCTGGACCGCTTCACTCGTTCGCAGCGACGAGTCGGACCGCCTGGCCCTTCTGCTTGCCGCCGCGGTGATCGTGCTCTTGGGCCTGGTGGACGATCGGCTCCAGCTCCGCGGCCGGCAAAAACTCCTCGGGCAGTTGATCGCCGTCACCATATTGGTCTCCAGCGGCCTGGTGATCGAAAGCTTCGCCCTGTTCGGACACAAGATCGACCTGGGACTACTGGCCCTGCCGTTTACCTACTTCTGGCTGTTGGGCGCCATCAACTCCGTGAACCTCCTGGACGGCATCGACGGGCTGGCCACCATGCTGGGCATCCTGCTGGTGACCACCTTCGCGGCGCTGGCCGTGCTGACCGGCCGGCTGGAGGTGGCCCTTGTGGCGGTGGCCTTTGCCGGGGCCTTGGTGGGGTTTTTCCGCTACAACTTCCCGCCCGCCTCGGTGTTTTTGGGCGATGCCGGCAGCATGCTCATCGGCCTGGTCGTGGGGACGCTGGCCATCCAGGGCTCGCTCAAAGGGCCGGGCACGGTGCTCTTGGCCGCCCCGCTTGCCGTGTGGACCATCCCCATTTTCGACTCGGCGGCGGCCATCGTCCGTCGCCGGCTGACCGGCCGGAGCATCTACACCACCGACCGGGCCCACATCCACCACCGCCTGTTGGACCGCTTCGGCAATAGCCGCAAGGTGCTGGGCGTGGTGGCCGCCGCCTCGGCCGTCACCTCGGCCGCCGCCCTGGCCGGCGTGTTCCTCAATAGCGACCTGTTGGCCTTGGGGAGCTTTGTCGGCGTGGTGGGGGTGCTCGTGGCCACGGGCCTATTCGGCCGAGGCGAGTTCGAACTCGTGGCCCGCCGCATCCGCCGCCTGGCCCGCTCCCTCATTACCCCCCGCAAGGCCCAGCCGCCTGCGGCCTGCGAGTCGGCGGTGACGCTCCAAGGCTCCGGCCAGTGGGAAGACCTATGGAGGTCGCTGACCGCCTCGGCCGGCAAGCTGGCCCTGGCCCAGGTGCACCTCGACGTCAACCTCCCCACCCAACATGAGGAGTTCAACGCGGTCTGGGAACTCCAGCCCGCCGTGCCGCCCCACCTGTGCTGGCGGCTAGAGATCCCCCTGGTGGTCGATAGCCAACCGGCCGGCCGGCTCACGGTCCTGGGCCTGCCCAACGGCCGCTCGGCCTGCGAAGAAGTGGGCCAATTGCTCGAACTGCTCGCCCCGATCGAAGGAAAACTCCGCAGCCTCCCGGAGGAGAAAGACGCGGGTGATCGGTGACGGGGGACGGACCCCGGGGTGGCCGGCGCGTAGCCGGAGCCGCTGAGCCCGCCTGTGCCCCGGCACCCCCGGGGGTATCCCAAAGAATCGGGACAATCGGGACAGCAACACCTCGACGCGCCAAAATCCCTTGCCCACTGCCGCCTACCCCAGTGGACCTGTGTGCCCGCACCGGATAGCCGGCCCCTGACACCTCAGACCCGCCACTCGTCACCCAGCACCCCGCACCAAACCATGTCCCGCGTTGCCCTCCGGCTACTTGTCCTGGCTGCCATGCTGGTCGGCATCGAGATCGGCTTTCAGGTCCTTCGGGCCCGCCGCTCCATGGCCGAGGTCGAAATGCCCCCTGGAAGCTC
>JBBIQF010000474.1:955-5270 GCA_037442445.1 Planctomycetaceae bacterium | reverse complement strand
CCAAGGGCTTCCAGGACCACCATCGGCAATCCTTCGCCGAATAGGCTAGGCAGCACGAAAAGGTCCATCTGGATCAGCTCCGCGTGGACCTGCGAGGTGAAGCCGGTCCAGGCGATCGCCTGCTCAAGCCCCAGCCGCCGTGCCAAGGCCAGAACGTGTTGCTCGTACTCCGGGGTTTCAAACGTCCCGACCGCCCGCAGCCGCACCGCAATCCCCTCGGCCCGCAACCGCGCCAATGCTTCGAGCAATACCTCCAGGCCCTTGCGCGGGCGGAACAACGCCACGGTTCCCAGGGTCCAGTCGGCTTGATCGGGCCGGCGAGGCGGACGGGCATCGCGGCACGGGACCCCGTTGGGCACCGTAACGATCTGCCGGCCCGGCCGGGCCAGGCCCGCCACGCGCTCCCTGAGACTGTGCGATACCGCGATCACCGCCGCCGCCCGCATCAGGCTTACGCGCTCCACCGCCGCGTTGAGATGGTTCTGGAGCCAGCGGGTCGAGTCCTGCGCCGCCGGACTGTGCACGTGATGCACCATGGGCACGCCGGCCAGGGCCGAAACCACGGCCCCAAGCATCGCCGTCCGCGGCGTGTGGGTGTGCACCAAAGCGTACCCGCCATGCTTTACGATGTTGGCCAGGTGCCAGGCCGGCCGCAGGTCCCACCGGCCCTCCATCGGCACCCGATACAGCGGGCTTTGCCGCGATTGAAACACCTCGGGAAACTTCCCCGGCTTGACGCACGCCAGGCCCGCGACAAACCCGAATTGCGGCAAGCGCTGGGCCAACAGGTCCTGCACCCGCTCGGCCCCGGCATAGTGCTCGCCATGAATCAGATGCAACACCCGAGCCACCCGCTCCGGGTGCCCGAACGCATCCCGTGGCGCTGAAGCGCGTCCAGCTTCCACCTCGGCCTCCGGCCAACCGTCTGCACAAGCGACTGTCTGGCCCATGGGGTCACCCGCCAACGATGCTGTTGTGCCCGTTCGTTCGGCTTGCGGCGGCACAAGGAGATGCCGGCGCAGTGGGGCCGCTAGCAAGCGGCCAAGCCCACAAACAAGCATAGCAACCCGTGTGCCGGCGGTTGTACGGTGACCGGCGGAAGCGCCGCAGAGAATGCGCAAGTCATTGGCAATAAAGTGTTTACGATTCCACGCGCACTTTTGCCGCCCCGGGTTCGTAGCCGGAAAAGCCGCCATGCCCCAGCGGGCCGGTCATGCCCCTTGCGCTTTCGGCCGCAGACACCCGTTGTCTTTTGGCGACATCCCGGGCACACTGTAACCCAAGGTGGCCAATGCGCATCGGTACGGGGTGGAGGGTTTCCGAGGTCCATGCCATGAATTGCGACGAGCTTCTGGCGGCCCTGAACGAATATGTCGATGGTTCCCTGGCCCCCGGGGTATGCCAGCGGTTCGAGGAACACCTCAAGGGCTGCAATCCCTGCCAAGTGGTGGTGGACAACATCCGGCACACCATTCAACTGTTCAAGGCGGGCGAGCCCTTCGAGATGCCCCCCGAGTTCCACAAACAGCTCCATGAGCTGTTGCGGGCCAAGTGGCGGGCCAAGTTCGCCTCGGCCCATCCGCAGGGAGAGTGACGCCGCCAAGGGCTTTGGCCGCCTTTTGGGTGCGGCTGCGGCCGGTGCTTGAGCTACCCTGGCTGCGTCGCGCCCGTTTGCTGCCCCGGTCTGGTCCCGGGCTGCGCGGGGTGGGGGCTCTCCGGGGGGCCGGCTATGTCTGCTCGGCCACGGTGGTGCGCCCAGTGGCCACGTCGAACTCGTAGATGGCCGGAATCAGCATCGCCGCCGTGGCAAACCCGTATGCCGCCGCCGTCACCAGAAACACCCCCAGCGTGTAGTCCAGAAAGAAGCTGGTGATGGCATAGAAGGTGGCAAAGGGGCAGGCGAACGACGCCACACCAATGGCCGGCGATGGGTTCCGCGCCCCCAGCGCTACGTACAAGCCTACCCCGCCCCCGACCATGAAGGCCAAGAACGGCTGCAACTGGGCCTCGAACGAGCCGCTAAAGGCAATCATCATCCACATGCAGGTCGCCACGCCCAAGAACAGGAAAAACACCGTCCCCAGGCTGGTGGCGATGGCGGTGCGGCTGTTGGCGTAATGCATCCCTACGTGCACCCCCAGCATGGCCGAAAAGGCGTACAGCACGCCCAACCCGCCCATCAGATACAGCACGTTCTCCAAACGGATCGCCCCGGCAAGCCCCAAGTACGCGCACAGCACAAGGGGCAAGACCACCATCTCCTTGGTGTTGTAAAACACCCCGCCAAGCTTGCCGTAGACGATCTCTTTGGGAGTCAAATCGCTGACCAAAAGCAAGTCCAGCGCCCGGGCATCGCGCTCCGAGGTGATCGAGGTTACGGCCTGGGCATTGACCAGTACCACGCTGAGCAAGAACAAGGGGGCAAGCGCCGTCACGCCGGCTGCCCGGGTGATGGTTTCGCCCTGGAGCATGGGCACCACCAGGCTTCCGGCAGCCAGGGCGAACAGGGCCAGGTAGGCCAAACGGATGATCAAAATCTTGCGCCCGTAGGCCCACGTGCGGATTTCGCGCCAGATGATGGGGTTATCCCATACCTCGCGGTGCGGCGGGTGGACGGTTGCCTGACTAGCGCCCGCGGCAGCCGCCGGAACCGCGGAGCCTGGTTCGGCCGGCGGGCCCGGCTCGGCCGGCTCGCCGCTTGCCCCGGAGACCGCCGAAAGGGCATCGGCCAAAGCCGGCCGCTCCCACGTCTCGTCCTCTTGCCGAAAACTCTGCGCCTCGCGCGAGGGATTCCACACCCTTACCCGCAGAATGGCCCAGCCGTTCAATGCCCCGGCCAGCACCACGCACACCACCAGAAACCAGGCCACTGGCGAGGCCGGCCAGTCGCCCAACACGCCGCCCAACCCCACCCAGCCCAATCCGCGGTCCACCGCCGCCGCCAAAGGCACCAGCGCCGGCTCGATCTCCAGCGCCGGCCGGCTGGCCTCGAAAATCGCTTCCAGCGGGCTGAACATCACCGCCCAAGCCGACGTGGGTACTCCAAACCAACTGGCCCCGAACATCCCCAGCGCCACCAGCCGCCATACCGCTAGCCACAACACCAGCACCAAAAGCGTCAGCGCCAGGGTCTGATAGGTCTTTTCCCGCCACAACGCCAGCGTGGAACCCAGGCTCCCCCCGACCAGCGCGCCGGCCAGCGTGACGGCAAACACCCGGCCGATCTGGCCAAACGATACCCCGCCAAACAATGTGGCCAGCATGAACACCGGCAATGCCGCCACCAAGAGCACCAGGATGTTCAGCAGGCTGGCCAGCAGCTTCCCCAGCACCAACTCGCTGTTGGAAAGTTTGGTCAACAGCAGCAGGTCCAGCGTCTTGCGGTCCTTCTCCTGCGCCACGGCGCTTGCGGCCAAAAGGCCGGCGAAGAACAGCCCCACGGCCATCTGCAGGGGCGAAAGGATTTGCATCAAAGCCGTGCCGAACCGGGCCAGGTCGCCGATATCGCGGATCAATTGCGTGCCGGTCAACACCAGCCAGGCGGTGCTCATGAGCACCAGCAGGGCGAACCCGTAGGCCGCCCGGGCGATGTACATCCGGGGGCGGCGCGGGGCCAACGCCAATTCGCGGGTAAAGACCGGACCGATGAGCAGAACTCCCTTCCGGCGGCGCGCTGCCCAGCGGATTGCATGCTGCAAGCGGTTGCTAGGCCTCGGGTGCACCGGAGACTCCATCGAACAACACCCCTTGGCGGTGGATAGCGGACTTGAGTTCAGGCCATCGCTGGACGAGCAGCAAGGCCGAGATACGGGCCAATTCCTTCGGTTCGATCTTATTGAGACCACCCCCGTACACCCGGCCTTCGCCACGAAGTTCCTGGCCCGTGAGCCTCGTCAAAAGCGCGAATACCTCGGCGGCATACGCCGGGTGCTCTTCGAGCAGGCGCGCAAGAGGGTTCCGCGGGTACAGCATGAGGTACAGATTGCTCGCGATCGCTTGGGACCGATTCCAGATGAACCGGAAGGGTTGTTTCTGGCCGGCCCCGCGTCCCATGTACGTACAGAGGAACGGGGCCGGGTCGCGGTGTTCCTGCCTGTACCAAGGGCTTCGCCTCGTAATAAGGTAGCGGTCCTTGATCCCCAGCGTTTCGGCCGTGCGGAGGTATTCCCACAGTGCTGGGTGCCGGGCTTGCACGACAGCCTCCGGGAGGTCGCAGTCGATCAGGCACAGTTGAGGTTCTATGAGCGGGTAGCCGTCCGGCCGGGCATCGATGACTGCCGTTTTCAAGAAACGCGGACTCGGCAGGATGGGCCGG
>JBBIQF010000474.1:0-941 GCA_037442445.1 Planctomycetaceae bacterium | reverse complement strand
AGCGCTCGGGCAACCCGCGCCGGATCGCCTCGCGGCGGTCGAGGATGAAGAACTTGTTGCTCCCCGTGGCGATGCCCCGCTGGATGCGGAAGAGGTCCCCCAGCGTCGGGCCACCGCGCGACGCCCGCCGGTCGTTGCGGGCGTGGCGGGGATGTATACTCCACTTCCGGCATTGCCGCAGTTGTTGGAGAGGGACGAAGTCGCTCGCCTCCGGCTCTTGGATCGTTCCGGCGAAGCTGAACTGGACGGCGTGCGCAGCCGGCGGCAGGGCCTTCCGAAGGACCAGAACGACCGAGGAAACGAGGGCGTCCCCGAATTGAACATCCTCCGGATCAAAGCGGTGCGTCCGAATGAGCGTCACCCGATCCGTCAAATACTGCCTCAACGCCGTGCCGTAGTTCACATCCATGAACTCGGAGGGCACTAGCCAGGCGGCGTACCCGCCCTCCTCCATCCACGCCGTCGCCAGAAGCATGAAGTAGACGTACAGCCCCGCCAGACCGTTGACTTTGACGCCGGCCGTGCGATAGGTGAGCAATTGCAGCCGATCTTTTTCCTCGCGGCCCAAGTGGTGGTGCCGAACGTAAGGGGGATTTGCGAGGATCAAGTTGGGCGAATCCAGATGAGGCGAGCTTGCGACCATCCGGGTGAAATCGCCTTGCGCGACATGCAGGCCCGTAGGCGCCCATAGCCGGCGTGCCGCTTCGCAGAAAGCCGGGTCAAGCTCGATGCCCACCGCGCGCTCGATTCTCGCCGGGCCGAACACAGCAAGCGCTGCTGAATAGAAGCTGCCCGTGCCGATTGCAGGATCCGCAAACCGCACTTTGTGCAGCCGGCCGCCTGCGACGGCCTTCACGTAGCGGGCAATCTCCACCGCAAGCGCGTAGGGGGTGGCGAACTGCCCCAGGCGGTTTCTGTCCCTGGCTGACTTCCCGGAATCG
>JBBIQF010000473.1:0-5281 GCA_037442445.1 Planctomycetaceae bacterium | reverse complement strand
CTGCCGGACGCACCACCGGATGCACCGCCCGAGGTGGATAACGTAAGTGCATTCGTAAAAACAGCTTCAGATTAGGTATCTTCTATGCGACTGGTAACGTACCAGAGTTCCACCGGCCCGCGAGTGGCGGGGCTGCGCGACGGGTTTTTGGTCGACCTGAACCAGGCGGACCCCCAGGTGCCGTATTGCGTGAAGCGGTTGCTGGCATCCGGGCCGGAGGGCTTGGCCCGCGCAGCGGCCGCGCTGGCGGTCGGCCCTGCCGTGTCGCCCGAGATGGTCCGCCTCCTACCCCCGGTGCCCAACCCCGAAAAAGTGATTTGCGTGGGCCTGAACTACGCCGACCACGCCAAAGAGGGGGGGATGCCTGTGCCGAGCGAGCCGGTAATATTTGCCAAGTTCCCCACGGCCGTGGCCGCCGATGGCCAGCCGATTGTTCTTCCCCGGCTGAGTGCCGAGGTGGATTACGAGGCCGAGTTGGTGGTGGTGATTGGCCAAGGGGGCCGATGCATCTAGGTGGAACGGGCCCGGCAGCATATCGCCGCGTACTGCTGTGGCAACGATGTTTCCGCTCGCGATTGGCAGCTTCGCAAGCCGGGGGGCCAGTGGCTGTTGGGTAAATCATTCGATACCTTCGCCCCGTTCGGGCCTGCGCTGGTTACCGCCGATGAAGTGCCCAACCCGCACGGACTTCGCATCCAGCTTCGTTTGAACGGCCAGGTGATGCAGGATTCCAACACGGCCCAGTTGATCTTCTCGTGCGAAAGGCTGGTCTCCTACGTCTCGGGGGTGTGCACGCTCTCGCCAGGTGACTTGATCTTCACCGGAACCCCCTCTGGGGTAGGCTTCGCTCGAAAACCGCCCGTGTTTCTTCGGCCCGGCGACGTGGTGGAGGTCGAGATCGAGGGCTTGGGCGTGCTCCGCAACCCGGTGGTTGCTCAGCAAAGCTGATCGCGGGGGGCGGCAGCCAGGGCCAGCCGGCATCGCTCGGCGGGTGACGTATAGTTTTTCTGGGAGATGCTGCGCACGCGCCCAATGTTGCCGCATATCGAGCGGTCAGTCCGCCAACGCATGAGCCCGCGCAGAGCCTTTTCGCTCGTCGAGATTGTCGTAGTGGTGATGATCCTGGGCATCCTGGCGGCCATCGCCATGCCCCAGGTTCGCAAGCTGGCGGTCCGGGCAGACGAGAACTCGGTGGAGTACTCGGCCAATGTCGTGCGAAACGCCATCGAGATGTACAGCACCCTGCATCAGGGCGAACTGCCGGGCGAGAAGGGCACGGCAGAGGATTTCCTGGACGACCTGCGCCCCTACCTGCGGACCTTTCCCACCAACACCGTCATGAAATCCAGCGCCGTGCGCGTGCAGACCACCGGCCAGCCTTTGAAGGACTCGCTGGGCGGCAGCGAAGGTTGGCTGTATGACAATCAGACGGGCGAGTTCATCGCCAATATGCCGGCCGGACCTGCGCCCGTGCCAGCGCCGATGCCGGCACCTGGGCCGTAGCGGGCCAGGCCCTGCGGCCGGGCAGAACCGGACTTCACGCGCCGCTACTTTCGCGGCTTGTTGTAGCGGAACTCCAAGAAATCGCCGACGTACAAGAGATACTCGAACGGCAATCGCTGGGCGCTGACCTGCTGCACGATGGTACCGAGCTTGCCGCGGATGACTTCTTCCTTCTGGGCGTAACCGGCGTACTTGACGATGGCCACAGGGGTTTCGGGCGGATAGCCGGCCAGCAGCTTTTGCACCAACTCCGGCAGTTCGGCGCGCATGGTGAACAGCACCATGGTCGAGCGGTGAGCCGCCAGCTTGTCGATGGTATCGGTCTTGCCGGGCCAGTCGGTCGAGGTGAGGATCACCGCCTTGGTCCGCTCGGCCGACGTAACTCCCTTGCGGAGCGCGGCGTTGGCGGCATTGAAGGAACTGAGGCCGGGTACCACGACCGGGTGCAAGTCCTCGAACTCTTCGAGGCACCATTCCCACGGGCCGTAGATCAGCGGGTCGCCGTGATCGAGGATGGCCACGGTCTTGCCGCTGGCCACGGCCTGGCGGAGGCGCGTGGTGAACTCCTTGCGGCGCTGGGCCAGGGCCTCGGCCTCGGGGCGCTCGTCGGCGGGCAGCGTCGCCGGGTCCTTGCCGTAGTACGGGAACAAGCGCCAATAGCCTTCGATCACCTCTTTGCCCTGCAATTGGGAAGCGAACTTTTCGCGCACGCCGACGGTGCAGAAAACGACGTGAGCTTGTTTGATGACCTCCAAGCCCCGCAGCGTAATGAGATCGGGGTCGCCGGGGCCCACGCCGACCAGATACAGCCGGCTGGAGGCCGGTTCGGCCGCCGCCGACGCGGGCAGCCATCCGCCGGCAACCAAGCCGCACAGCACGAGCACCGACACTCCGAACAGGCGCCGGCCGATACGTGGAAAGCTGAGGGGTGCGCGATACATGGCGAGTCCTCCATCAAGGGGCGTATGGTATTACATTCTGGATTCTGGTAATACCATGAATCTAGCGGCAGCCGGGTCCAAGGGCAAGGGGAGGCTGCCGAGGAGGGCGGGCAATGCGACCGAATGCCGCCGGCCATGCGAGATTAAGACCGGCCATGCCCACGTTCCGGGGTATTGACGCGAAGCGGAATGGATAATACGATTTCCAGAAATGTAATATCGTGGCCCGGCGGATAGTTCTTTTGGGGAGCACAGCTCATGCGACACCTCGGCAGGCGAAGCGGTTTCACCCTAGTCGAACTGTTGGTGGTCATCGCGATCATCGGCATGCTCGTGGCGCTGTTGTTGCCGGCGGTGCAGGCGGCCCGCGAGGCGGCCCGGCGCATGAGCTGCACCAACAATCTCAAGCAGATCGTGCTGGCCCTGCACAATTTCCACGACGCCCAGCAGGCCTTTCCCGTCGGTTCGCCGAGCAAGACCTGCCCGGGCTACGAAAGCATTCCCGCCTGGCAGTACCGCTGGGGCCCCATGGCCATGCTCACGCCGTATATGGAACAGTTCAATGTGTACAAGTCGTTGAACCTCGATGTTCCGCTGTATGGACATACGGGCATCTACAACGGGCCGGGTTATGGGGTCCATCCGAGCAACCGCGTGGGCGTCACGCAAGAGATCGCGTTCTTTTATTGCCCCAGCGATCGGCAGCAGAAAGTGGCCCCGCCCGACGCGGAACTTCCGTTCGCATCGACCAACTACATGGCCTGTTGGGGGCGTGGGGCCCCGACGGCCACCGGAACGGCGGTCTTCGACACCGATGGGCTGTTCAACAATGTCCGTGCGACCCGGTTCGCCGACGTGACCGATGGCACCAGCAACACCGCCGCGTTTTCCGAAAGCCTCTTGCCGGACCCGACCATGCCCTATTCGGGCGGCATCACACTCACACCTCAAAACAAGGATTTGGTGATCGTGGGGGCGCCAAGCGGCGGAGGAGCTACGCTCACGGTCGAGTGGTGTACCCAGTTCGGCCAGCCCGTCGCCTCGCGTCCCTCTCGCGCGGAGCGCTGGGTGGATGGGTTCGTGCTGTACACCGCCTATTATCATTGGTGGGGGCCCAATTCTTCGATTCCCGATTGCTCGAAATGGTCGCCACTGCGGTCGTTATGGCAGATGGCCCGCAGCCGCCACCCCGGTGGGGTGAACGTGGCGCTGGTCGATGGGTCGGTGCGGTTTGCGAGCGATTCGGTCGATGTGGAGGCCTGGCGGGCACTAGGCTCACGCAATGGCGGCGAGGTGCCGGGGCAGTTTTGAGCGTTGGGTACCAGAGCGGTCTTGCCCCACGGCGGGCCGGCGATTCGGAACGCTTGGAACGCGGAGTGTCGTGACCGTTGAAAAACGGCCAAGCGACGGCCATCGGCCGCGTGCGGTTGGACTGCGGTCTGGCTCGGCGGCTTGGGCCAGGCCCCCGCTTTGGGCGGCGCTTATGTGCAGCCGGCTTGCCTGGCGTGGGTCATCTCGTATACGAAGATTCCAGCAGCCACGCCCAGGTTGAGCGAATCGACCCCCGGGTGCATGGGGATGGTGACCCGCCGGTCGCAGAGCGTGAGCCACCCCGAGTCAAGCCCGGTCCACTCGTTGCCCACCAGCACGGCGGCCCGCGGCGGCCAGCACACCTCCGCCAGGGGCTGCGCCTCGGGATCGAGCACCGCGGCCAGCAAGGTCACCTCCCACCGCTGTTTGAGGGCCAGGAGATCGGCCAGCAGGTCCTCGGAGCGGCCCAGGGGCGTCTGGAGCACGGTCCCCATCGATACCCGCAAGGCACGGCGCGAAAGGGGGTCGCAACATCGCGGCCCCAACAGCACCGCATCCAAGCCAAACGCCGCCGCGCTGCGCACCGCCAGACCCAGGTTCTCCGGCTTGGTCACCTCCGGAAGCACCAGCATCCTAAGCGCCGGCACTGGCGGCCGGGGCAGCAGTTCTTCCAGCGACGGGAGCAATCGCCGCCGGCCCGCGGCCAGCACGCCCAAATGGAAGGGGAACCCCACGATCCGGCTCAGCAATGCCTCCGGGGCCACATAAAGCGGCACGCCGCGACCGGCGGCCAAGGGGGCAAACGTCGCCGCGTCGGCCTCCGAGACCAGTACCGATTCGACCTCGAAGCGGCTTTCCAGCAAGCGGCGGGCGACCACGCGCCCTTCCGCCACGAACAGGTTCTCGCCGCGGAGCGTCCGATCGCGGAGGTTGCGATAGGCTGCAATGCGGGGATCGTCCCACGAGTCGATGCGCTGCATGGCCCGGCCGTTCCTCCCAAAGCGAGTTTACCCATTCCAGGGGGGATGCTGCAACTTGCGTTCCGCCAAAACGCAAGGGACAATTGGGTAGCCCGCATGTTGCAAAACCCCTTCGAGGATTGACCCCATGCGCCATGTGACGCTCGTGGTTGGTGTCGTGTTGTGGACCGTGCTCGCCTGGGTTATCCCGGGCGTGGCGGGATCCGAGGGGCCTGCCAATGGCCATGCCCCGCTAGGTTTGTTCGATGCCGAGCGGCCTGCACTGGCGGCCACGGCCAGCCCGGCCGACAAGCTGCTTTACAAGCCGCTCGACTCGCCGGCCCAGACTGCGGGGGCGAAGATCGACCCTCCAGGCATCGAGAAGCCCTCTATCGATAAGTCTGCCAAGAAGCCGGCGGACACAGCCCCCGAGAAGCCGGCAGAGAAGCCCGGACAGAAACCGGGGGGCAAGCCTGCGGAGAAAGCCGATCGCAAGCTGGAAAAACCGCAGGCCGAGAAGGCTCCGCCTGCCGAGGCGAAACCCCAAGCGCCTGCTGCCGCGGGCCA
>JBBIQF010000472.1:0-5298 GCA_037442445.1 Planctomycetaceae bacterium | reverse complement strand
ATGACGCATCCCGCCCAAAAAACGGCCGGTTATCAATGGGTATCGCCAATCTACGCAGCCGGCTTAAGATAAAGCGGGCGTTGGGCATAGGGCTCTTAGGGGGGATGGCTGCCCGAGTAAAAAAGCGCGTGCCATGTTTAGCGTGCCCGAAAGGAGAGTTCTCCATCTGACCGCATTTGCGCCGCCTGCCCGGCCTAGAAGGGTCGTTGGGGATGGGCAGATTGTGCGGCCGGTCGCGGTTCGCGAAACCTTGTTTTTCGAGCACATGGGATTGCCCCGGCCAACTCCGGGTCCGCCCCCCGCAGAGCGTCGCGGAAGGAGGCTTGGCTTCGGCCCCTCTTGAACGGGCGCTGCCCGGGCCACTGGTTTTTGGGCATCCGCCGGCCTTCTTCGGCCCCTCTCGCAGCGGCGCTCCCCATTCTCGCCCAATGGCCTTGCGGCGCGGGCAAGACCCTGATTTCTCGGCCATCCCACACGGGGAAGCCCCTCTATCGGCTAGTGCGGTTCCCCGCCCATTGGCAACACTTGCCTTGACCGGTGCGCCGGGACCCCTATACTCTGGGGTTATGGCGGAGGGGGTTGGTGCGGGGCCCGAGGGCTTGGGCCCAAAGCAGGCACGGCGGTTTGCACTGCGGCCGTGCAAAAGCACCGAGCTGCCATTTTTTGTGGCCGCGGGGGCCCGTGCCGGTCTTGGGGGTGCTTGCGGGCCGGTCGAGATGCACATTGTCTGAGCGATTGCCGTATGAAAAGCGAAGAACGCCATCGTCTGGAACAAAACGCCTTGGCCGACTGGCTTGGCCGGGTGATGCTGACCCTCCGGCCGTACTCGACGCTCATCTTGACCGCGGCCGTGGTGGCCGCAATGGTTTTCGGGGCGGCGTCGTGGTGGGTCCGCAGCTCAGCGCAGGGGAACGAGGCAGCGTGGGACAGCTTTTACACTGCGCTGGGCAATGCGACGAACTCGGGCGATCCCCGGCCGCTCAAACAACTGGTCGACCGATACCGCGGCACGGCGGTGGGGTTTTGGGCCGCGGTGGTGGCCTCGGAGATTCATCTTGCCCGGGGCACGGCCGAAATCCTCACCAATCGTGCCGATGCCATCGCCGAAATCAAGAACGCCCAGGAGGGCTTTTCGCTGGTGGCCGACGAATGCCGGGACCCCCGCTTGCGGGAGCGGGCCCTCTACGGGCGGGCTCGCAGCTACGAGGCCCTGGCCGGGACCGGCGATGTTGCCGGCCATTTGGACCGGGCCGCCGCCGATTATGAACAGGTGCTGGCCCTGAACACCGGCAGCGTGTACGCCAAGTTTGCGGAACAGCGGCTCAAAGAGCTCCGCCGGCCCCTGGTGAAAGAGTTTTATCAGAAGCTGGCCGCCTACCAGCCGCCGGCCCAGCCGCAAGCGCCGGCCGCGCCGGGCACTGGGGCGGGTTCCGGTTCCGGCACGTTTTCCGAGAGCGTACTGAACGCCACCGAGTTGAAGTCCCCGGCACCTGGGGCGGCCAAAGAGGGGCCCGCAGCCGCGGCGGGTGGCCCTGAAAAGCCGCAGGCCGGCAGCTTGCCGCCCGCCAAGCCCGGGCCGGCCACAGCCGCCTCGCCCAAGCCAGCCTCCGCAGCGGCCTCCCCGCCGGCTGACGCGGCGGCTTCACCCCCGGCCGAGACTCCCGCCCCAGCCCCGGCGCCCAAGAGCACGCAAGGCCCGGCAAGCGAGCCGGCACCCAAGCCCTAGTTTTCGGTTGCCACGTGTGCCGCCCGCGGTGTGTTCCGCCCAGCTTTCGCCGAACGAGCCCGTAGAGTTGATCGTTTCTGCCAGCGAGGCGGGCTGGCGGCTGGATGTGTTTCTGGCCCATCATTTCCCGCAGTACAGCCGGGTGCATCTGCGGCGGGTGATCACGGCCGGGGGTGTGCGCGTGGACCAGCGGGGCGGCAAGCCTAGCTACCGGCTCAATGCGGGGCAGCGGGTGCGTCTAGTATTGCCGGAAATCCCGCGCGAGGCCCCGCAGCCCGAGAATATCCCCATCGAAGTTTTGTACGAAGACGACTGGGTGGCGGCGGTCAACAAGCCGGCGGGCATGGTGGTGCACCCGGCGCGCGGGCATTGGAGCGGCACTCTGGCCAGCGCCGTGCAGTACCGGTTTGCCGGCCGGCTGAGCACCATGGGCGGTCCCACCCGGCCGGGCATCGTCCACCGCTTGGACCGCGATACCAGCGGCGTGATTCTGGTGGCGAAGACGGACCCGGCCCACGCCCGCCTGGCCCGACAGTTTGCCGAGCGGACCATTGCCAAAGAGTATTACGCCTTGGTGGCGGGCAATCCGCAGTTGGACCGCGATCGCATCGCCGAACCGATTGCGCCGCATCCCACCTGCCGCGAGAAGATGGCCATCCGCCGCGAGGCCCCCGCAGCCCGAACCGCCGAGACCTTCTACGAAGTCGTGGAGCGCTTCGACGGTTTTGCGGCCGTGCGCATCGTGCCGAAGACGGGGCGGACCCACCAGATCCGGGTCCACTTGGGGCACATCGGCTGCCCGGTGCTTTGCGACCGGCAATATGGCGGGCGGGCGCAGCTTACCCGGGGCGAAATCCGCCGGACGCCCCACGATACGACCGTGCTGTTGTGCCGGCAGGCCCTGCACGCCCGGCGCATCCGCTTTCGGCATCCGCAGACGGACGAGCCGATCGAGGTCGAGGCCCCCCTGCCGGCCGACATGGCCGCGGTGCTCGAAGAACTTCGGCAATTCCGCGCCCTTGCGCCCCGCCGCGGCCCGTAGGGGGCATTACGCCAGCCCGCAGCACCGCGGAAACGGATTCCAACGGGCGCTGGCTTCGTACCGGCAGGACCGCACGAGCCGCCAGCTTCATGCTGGCGCGACCATCCGAGCCGCCGGCTTTATGCCGGCGGTCATTCCGGGGGATGCCCCCTCCCAGCTTGTGCTGCCAGCAACCCCTGGCTCGTTGTTGGCGGCACCGCGGCAGGGTGCAGCGTGGCAGGCGGCATGGCCGGTGCTGGCTTCGATGGCGTACAATGGGCGTTTGGGCGGACCAGGTTTTTCGGCAGCGACCTCGTTGTGGCGGCGGCCGTTCATGGATTCCGACGGGTTGCTTATCGCCCCGGTGCAATATCTGCTCGAGCTGTGGGTGTTCTTCTTGGGCGGGGCGGTGGGGAGCTTCTTGAACGTGGTGGTGTACCGGCTTCCTCGGGGCGAAAGCCTGGTGTATCCCTCCTCGCACTGTCCCCGATGCGGCCATGCTATCCGCTGGTACGACAACATACCGATCGTGAGCTGGATAATTCTGGGCGGGAAGTGCCGCGATTGCCGCGGGCCGATTGCCATGCGGTACCCCCTGGTCGAAGCCATTTGTGCGGCGATGTTCCTGGTGGTGGTGCTGCGGGTCGGTTTGGGCGGGCATCTTCCGCAGCGCCCCGTGCCCGAAGGCGCAGCGGTCATCACTGGCAGTTGGACGCCTTTGGAAACGTTGGGGGCATCGGCCTATTATCTGGTGCTTTTGGCGACACTCTTGACGGCCGGGCTCATCGAATACGATGGACACCTGCTTCCGGTCCGCGTGGCGCTACCTGCCCTGGGAATGGGCGGGCTGGTGCCCCTGGTTTGGCCGCAAGTTCGGCCGGTGCCCGCGGTTGTGCCCTTGCCGGGATCCATCGCCGGGCCGGAAGGCCTTGGGGCCCTTTGCCGGGCGTGGGTGGGTGCTGTCGATGGCCTTGCCGGCTTTGGGGTGGGGCTGGCCATCGGTTTTGCCGCGTGGCGACTGATAGGTGACCGGAAGCGCTTGAGCTGGGTGCTGGGACCCGCGTGCCTGGGGCTCTTCTTAGGCTGGCAAGGGTGCACGGCGATTTCGCTGGCAGCGGTTGCACTCGATTGCGGGCTTCAGTGGGCGAAACGTCGATGGCCAGCGGGAGCCCGCTTGGAGTTCGCGCGCTGGTCTCCTGGCCTTGTGTTGTGGTTGGGCGGATTGGGCTGGATTTTGGCCTGGGAGCGATTGTGGGGGTTTTTCGGTTTGGCGCGAGGGCTTTTCTGAGCTTTCAAACGCGCTCTGCCTGAGCGAGGCCCCAAGACTGGTGCACTGACTTCGAAGGTTGTGGGTCCCTCTAGGCTCGGCAACGCCCACCGCCTGGCCGATGTGCTTTAGGTGTAAAGGGCGGGCACTCGCCACCCCCCGGGGCCACACAAGTACGGTGGACACGGCCCACTCTGCGACCTAGATTTTCGCAGAAATCGGTGAGGTGGGCCATGAACCGAAAGACTCTTTCTTTTTTCCGCAGCAATCGCCATGCACGTCGCCGGGGCGTGGCGCTTATGTTCATCACCGTCATGTTGGTGGTGCTCATGGCCCTGGTGGCAATGGCGGTGGATATCGGATACATCGTGCTGACGCGGACGCAGCTTCAGGTGGCGGCCGATGCGGCCGCCCTGGCCGGCGCGGCGTATATGGGCCAATCGCGCGAAGCGGTCATTGCGGCAGCGCGGAAGTTCGCAGCCTTTCATACGGCGGCGGGCAAGCCCGTGGAAATCGCCGACAGCGACGTCGAGTTCGGCACCTGGGATAGCGCCGCCCGGGTCTTCACCCCAACGGGCATGTTGGGCAACGCCATACGGGTTACCGCCCGCCGCGATGCCACGCACGGCGGAAACCCAGGGCTGTTTTTCGGCCGGGTGCTGGGAAAGTTCCAGTTCACTTCCCGGGCATCGGCGGTGGCCATGGCCAACCCCCGCGACATCGCGTTTGTGGTGGACTTGTCCGGGTCGATGAACGACGATACCGAGCCGTGCTGGGCCACGGGAGAGATTAACCGCACTTTTGCTGCGTCGGGGTACGGGAGCATCGGTTCGGAACTGGTGGCCCAGTTGTTTCAGGACCTGGGGTACGGGGCGTATCCGGGCCGGCTGGAGTGGTTCGGCCAGCCGTTCGGCGTGCCGCAAAACGAGTATGCCTACGCCGAGCTGACTAAGGACGGCGGCCCGTTGGCGGCCCGCGGCGTGCCCGACCGTTACCGCATTCTGCCGGGCGACTCGGAACTGGTGCGCAAGCGCAAGGCCTACTCGGCGGTCATCGACTATCAGCTCGCCGCCCTGATGCCCCGGGCCAAGCCGGTCCCCGATAGCAGCGTCAACTACGATTACTGGGAGAAGTACTTAGACTACATCATCCAACCGGTGACCGTGCGCGGATCTACGCCACGTCCTCCTCGCCCGCCGCGCAAGCCGATCGATGTTCCGCGGCCGGACAGGGGGTCAAGCACCGATAAGGGAAAAGGATCGGGCGGGGGCGCCGGCAGCAACC
>JBBIQF010000471.1:0-5299 GCA_037442445.1 Planctomycetaceae bacterium | reverse complement strand
GGCTCCCCACCGGCGTCTGGATTGACACCCATGCTACCTCATCATTCCTTGGCCGGTCCTTGCCATGCGCCCGCCAGGGGCGATAAGGTTCCTTAGAAGTGGCCCATACGCCCTTCGTCACGCTGAGAAGACGCTGAGGAGTATGCGATGCAACGGCTGGCGTGGTTTGCCGCAGCCGCGGCCTGCATGGCGTGGTGGCCAGGGGCCCTTGGCGCCGAGGCCGGCCAGGGGCTGCGGATCAAAGCGATGACCTTCAACATCCGGCTGAGCCGGGCGCATGACGGTGCCAACGCCTGGCCGCATCGCCGCGAGCTGGTGGCCGAGGTGATACGGCGGTCTGGCGCCGACTTCGTGGGGGTGCAAGAGGCCTGGCCCGAGCAGATCGCCTATCTGGCCCAGGCGCTGCCGGAACTGCGCTATCTGGGCCGGTCCCGCGAGCGCGATGGGGTGGAGGGCGAGGCCATCCCCCTTTTTTATCGCCACCAGCGGTGGTCGCTCGACCCTCAGGAGCACGGCACGTTCTGGCTGTCCGATACGCCCGAGGTTCCCGGCTCGACCGGCTGGGGAAACCAGATTCCCCGGGTAATCACGTGGGGGCGGTGCATCGAGAAGGCCGGAGGCGGGGCGCGCTACGTGTACAACGTGCATTTGTACCATCTCTCGGCGATCTCGCGTGTGCGGAGCGCCCTGGCCCTGGCCGAACACATCACCCGGCGAGCCCACCCTGACCCCGTATTGGTGCTGGGGGATTTCAATGCCGGCGAATCGTCGGAGCCGGTGCGGTACTTGACCGGCGGGGATCATGCTTCGCCGGTGCAGTTGCGCGACACCTTTCGGGCGGTTCACCCCGGTGCAACGCTGGCCGGCACCTTTCATGCCTTCGGCGGGGCGACAACGGGGGCTAAGATCGATTACATCCTGGCCAGCCGGGAGGTCGAGGTGATCGCGGCGGCCATCGTCCGCGACAGCTTCCACGGCCGGTACCCTTCGGACCATTTCCCGGTTACCGCGGAAGTCATCCTCCCCAAGCCATAGAGCGGGCCAGTTCGGCCAGAGATCGCGGGCTGAGGTGCTCCAGCGAGCGGACCAAGCGTTCGGCCTTTGCTAATTGATGAGGTCGGCGGCCGGTGCTGAGCACGCCGACGGCCGCCATACCCGCCCGGTGGGCCGCCTCGATCCCCGCCGGGGCGTCTTCTACAACCACACACCGCCGGGGGGGAATACCCAGGCGGAGGGCGGCCAGCAGGAACACCTCGGGATCGGGCTTTCCCCGTCGAACCTCAGCCCCGGTGACCACCGCGGCCAGCCGCGGCCGAATGCCCAACCGATCGAGCACCAATTCCACGTTTTCCGGCGGCCCGGAGGAGCCGAGCGCAACAGGAATGCCCGACTCCCAAAGCTGCCGCACCAGGCGCACGGCACCCGGCATGGCCGGGAAGTTCTCCGCCAGGATCTCGCGAAACAATGCCTCCTTGCAGCGGTCCCAGTCGGCCACGCACTGGGGATCGCGGGCCACGTCGGGCCACAGGGCGGCGATCACCTCGCGGCTGGTCCGGCCAAAGGTGGCGTCGAACTCCGAAAGCGTGATCCGACGCCCCTGGCGAGCCGCCAGCCGGCACCAACTCTCGTAATGGGCGGAATAGCTGTCCGCCAGGACCCCATCCATGTCGAAAATGACGCCGTAGTCAGCCAACCGTCACCTCCCAGCTCTTGGTACGCCGTGTCTTGGATTTTCCCCCCGATGCCGGGTAGCGGCCTGCCATGCGCCTGCCGCAAGCCACGCAGGCCGCAGGGCAATCGACACACCTTGCGACTTGCCCGCGCTATCCAAAGCCAACAAGCATAACGTGCTCCTTGCCGGTACGGCCAGCGCTGCTTATGATGGGTGGCCAAGGGCCGGGGGCGTGCGCAAAGCGGGTTGGCGGTGGCCTTCCGTCGTGTATGGTCCCGGGCCGAGTCTTGCGAACAAGAAAGGACCACGCATGAGCCGAGTACGAACGCCGTGCTGGACAGCGTGCCTTGTCGCGGCGATTGGGGTTCTGGCATGGGCCTGGGCCGTGGCTCTGCCGGCCGCCGCAAGCGAAACCAAGGCGTACCCCACGGTGGGCAAACTGGAAAGGGTTGACCCCCGTTTCGACCAACTTGTGCCCCCAGGCGCCGTTTTGGAAAAACTGGCCGAGGGGTTCGCCTGGACCGAAGGGCCCGTCTGGCTGCCTCAGGCCCGCGGCCTGCTGTTTTCCGACATCCCCCGCAACGCCATTATGCGATGGAAAGAGGGGGAAGGGGTCAGCGTGTTCCTCAAACCGGCGGGCTACACCGGCCCATCGCCCCGCGGCGGCGAAGCAGGCACCAACGGCCTGTTGCTGGACCCGCAAGGCCGGCTGGTCATGTGCCAGCACGGCGACCGGCGGATCGTTCGCGTCGAGCCTGACGGCCGATGGACCGTGCTGGCCGATCGCTACCAGGGCAAGCGCTTCAACAGCCCCAACGACGCGGTATTCAAGTCCAACGGCGACCTGTATTTCACCGACCCGCCCTATGGGCTGCCCAAGGGCGCGGACGACCCGGCCCGCGAGTTGCCCTTCTGCGGCGTGTACCGCGTAACGCCGGATGGAACGGTAACCCTTCTGACCGACAAGATGAGCCGGCCCAACGGCATCGCTTTCTCGCCCGACGAAAAAACGCTGTACGTGGCCCAGTCCGACCCGGAAAAGGCCGTGTGGATGGCGTTCGAGGTCAAGCCCGACGGCACCTTGGGCCAAGGCCGGGTGTTCTTCGATGCCACCCCCTGGGTGAAGCAGCGCCTGCCGGGGTTGCCCGACGGCATGAAAGTGGACCGCGCGGGCAATCTCTTTGCCACCGGGCCGGGCGGCGTCAACGTCTTCGCACCCGACGGCACCTTCTTGGGGCGCATCAACACCGGCGTGCCCACCGCCAACTGCCGGTTCGGCGACGATGGCTCGACGCTGTACGTGACGGCCAACCAGTGGCTGTGCCGCATCCGCACCCGCACCAAGGGACTGGAGTTCAAATAGCTTGGCCACCAGGCCACGGGGTCCGCTTCGCAACGCCATGGTCCCGCCGAGGTGCCGCTTGCAGGCGGCCGGCGGATTCACCGGCCTGCCGCTGCCAGATAAGTGCTCAGCACCCGCACGTTGGCGATGAAGGTCTGGCAATCGATGATCCGCTGCGTGGGATCATCCTTGCCGTGATAGCGGAGCTTTCCGTTTTCGACCCAGCGCCCCTGGTCGTCCAGCGCGGCGATGACCGCTTTGACCTGCGCCACCAGGCTGGGCGACGGTTTGGCCGGCCGCGGTGGCTTGGCCGGCCGGGGGGCCGCCCCATTGGCCATCAGCCGGCGGTACTCCGCCTCGATGGCATCCAGCCGGCTGGGCACCTGGAACGCGTAGTGCCCAGGCAGGTCGTCGTCGCGGTAGGTCAACTCGTACTTCCTCGTGAAATACAGGGGCCGATTGGTCTTCAGCTCGTAGAATCGGGCGAGCCGGCCGCCGGGGAGTTCGCAGCGGCGCAAGTAGGCGATGGCCCGGGGGATCGGCTCCAGGTACTTGCGATCCCCTGTCTGGCGATACACCTCCAGGAGCGTGCGGAGCACGCCCTGCGACTCGCCGCCGGTGATGGCCGGCGGCTCGAACTTGCGGGCCCAAGCCGGGTGCATCTCGAAATCGTATTGCTGGGCCCAGGCGGGCTGGGGCTCGGGCATCTGGGCCAAGAGCAGGAAATCGGCCGCACGCCGGGCCGCGTCCATGTACTCCCGCTTCCCGTATATCCGCCACGCCTCGAACATCACCTCGATGGTGTCGCCCAGCGCGTTGTCGTTGAGCGTGTAATAGAGCCAGTAATCGCCGCCGGGACACACCCGCGGCCAGGATTCCGGATACTGGGCCTTCTTGACCGGATGTTTGGCCGGGTCGGGCGGCCGCTCGCAGCCCTGCGGCCAGGCGCCGTTGGGATACTGCACGGCCATGAGGCGCTGCAACGCATACTCGGCCCCCTCGTGGATCCGTGCGTCCTTGAAGCCCAAGGCCTGGTCGAGCCGCATGAGCAGGTGCAGGGCGGCCTGGGTGGTGTTGTCGTCCAGGGTCGAGACGTTCCGGGCGTTGGGCCGGGCGCCTGCCCCGTCGGTGCGATAACGGTATCGGCGCCGCTGGGCAGGGTCGAACTCGATCCGATAGGTCCACCCGCCCGACTCCAATTGCCCCCGCAGCAGGCAGTAGCCGGCCTCTCGGGCGCCGTCGAGGTAATACTCCTCGCCTGTGGCCAGATAGGCCTCCAGCATAGCCATCCCCACCGAGGGCGTGCCGGGCGGTTGGACCCACACGGTAGTGGCCGAGGCCTTCCCCTCGCCCTCGCGCCGCGACAGGTCCTCGCTGTAGCGCCACAAGTAGCCCCCTTCGGTGGCGACCCGCTGGCGGAAGAACCGGGTGGCCTTCAGCAGTGCCTCGGCCGCTTGGTGACGCAGGTCGGCCTGGCCGGCCCACCCAAGGCTCGACCACCCAAGGCATACCGCAGCCACCAGAACCCTCGCCACACCCGACCTGCTTGCCCGCCCAGTTTTCACGGCATGTTCCTCCTCGGGGAAGGAGACACGTCCAGTTTAAATGACCAAGCACCAAGGACCAAGTAGAGTGCGTGCTTTGCACGCACGCGGCCCCCGGGGGAGACGAATGACGAATGTCCAAAGTCAAATGACGAATGTCGGAGGAAGCACCAAGGACCAAGCACCAAGGACCAAGCACCAAGGACCAAGGACGGGCTGGCGGGTTCATCCGGGCGGTTCGGCATCGCGGGCTGCGGTCGATCGCCACCGCTCCCCATGCGGCCATTTTTCGCCCGACCATGCGTAAGGTTCCGCTAGGCCAGGACCGCTCAAGCGTGTACAACAATTTGGGGCGGCACGGGAACAGGGCGGCTGGCCCCGCGCTTTTCACCAGGAGATGGTTCATGGAGTCGACGCGCACGGTACCCCTTCGCAGCGAGCTGGATCCGGCCGATTGCTGGGACCTTTCCAGCCTGTTCGTGGACGACCAGGCGTGGGAAGAGGCGTTTACCGCCTGGCAAGGGAGGATTCCACAGTATGCTCGGTTCGCGGGCCGGCTCGGCGAAGGCCCCGAGGTGCTGGCCGAGGCCTTGGAGTTCCATATCCAGATGGAACGGAGCGGGGAGCGGCTGGGGGTGTATGCGTTTTTGAAGTCGGCCGAGGACACCACCAATGGCGTTTACCACCGGATGCACGGCCGGTAGTTGGGGGCGGCCAGCCGGGCCGCCAAGGCCAGCACAT
>JBBIQF010000470.1:0-5316 GCA_037442445.1 Planctomycetaceae bacterium | reverse complement strand
GGTGCGGTGGACTTCGCCGGCCAGCCGGGCCGCGGTCCCCTCTTCGTCCAGCCCGGCCGGCAAGCGCACGGTGCGGAGGACCACGGGGCGGCCATCGGCCAGCACGGTCAGATCGGCCTCGTCGGCCAAGAGGTTGACCACCACCAGGGCTTCGTGGCCCTCAGAGGGGAGGTGGGTGTACAGCGAGGCGGCGGCCAGGGCCCGCAACACGATGCGCCGCGGCCGCACGCCCGCGGCTGCACAAATATCTTCGATCCGCCGCAACTGCTGCGGGCCGAGCACCGCGGCAATCACTTGCCGCGGCTCGGTAGGGTCCTCGGTCGATGGGGTGAAGTCCACCGACGCATCCTCGCCCGCCAGCGGCGATTCCCGCAGGGCCTGGTGGGCCACCAATTCGGGCAGCTCGGCATCTTTGGCGGGCGGCAAGGTGAACGTCATCAGGTCCACGCTGGCCCGGTCGATGGCCACCAGCGTCCGAGCCCCCCGGACCGCCTGCCCATCCAAAGCCGCCCGGAGCGACCCGCCGATATCGGGGTACGAGTCGCCCCCGGCTTCGGCTACATCGACCAGCGGCGCAGCCCCGGCCCAAAGCAACTGGAGCTTCTTGCCGCTGAGGTTGGCCAGCAGGCAACGGGCCTCGCGCCGGTCCCAGTCGATGGCTAACAGTCGCGTCATCGCACAGATTCCCTACCCTGCCATTGTAGCCCGCCAGCGGGCCAGATCGCAAGGCACGGAAAAGGCGCGTGCGGTGCGGCTAACGGGTTGGCCGGCAAGAAGTTGCGGCACAAGGGATTGCTTGGTTCCCTGGGTGCCTAACCCGAGGCACCGGTATCGGGCCAGGCTCTGCCGGCGGAACGCTCTGTTCGGCCGGGCGGCCCCGGCGGGCTTAGAACAGCCCCACGATCTGGCCGTTCTCGTCGATGTCGATGGCTTCGGCAGCCGGCACGCGGGGCAAGCCAGGCATGGTCATGATGTCGCCGGTCAGCACCACGACGAAACCCGCGCCGGCCGCCACCCGCACGTCCCGCAACGGCACGTCGAACTTCCGCGGCCGGCCCTTCAGCCCCGGGTCGGTCGAAAGCGAGTACTGCGTCTTGGCCATGCAGATGGGTAACTCGCCGAAACCGGATTCCTGGAGCATCTGGAACTTATCGCGCAGGGCCTTATCGGCCAGCACATCGGTGGCCCCGTAGATCTCGCGGCAGATGATGCCCACCTTCTCCCACAGGGTGCACGTGTTGGGGTAAAGGAGGGTGAAGTCCTTCTTGGTCGTCTCGGCCACCTCGACCACTGCCCGGGCCAGGTCCAGGGCCCCCTCGCTGCCGCAGGCCCAGTGGTTGGCCTTGACGATCCGCACCGTCAGGTAGGCGCACTTGTCTTGGATGAACTGGATTTCCTCATCGGTATCGGAGGTGAACGAGTTGATGGCCACGACCACCGGCAGGCCGAAGCGGTGGATATTCTCGATATGCTTCTTGAGGTTCTCGACCCCCTTGTCCAAAGCCTCGAGGTTGGGCTTGGTGAGGTCTTTCATGTCCACGCCGCCGTGCATCTTCAGCGCCCGCACGGTGGCCACGATCACCACTACATCGGGGCTGATGCCGGCCTTGCGGCACTTGATGTTCATGAACTTCTCGGCCCCCAGGTCGGCCCCGAAACCGGCCTCGGTCACCGTGTACTCGGAAAGCCGCATGGCCAGTTTGGTGGCGATGATGCTATTGCACCCGTGGGCGATATTGGCGAACGGCCCCCCGTGGATGATCGCCGGATTGTTCTCCAGCGTCTGTACCAGATTGGGGCACAGGGCCTGCTTCAACAGCACGGTCATCGCCCCGTGGGCCTTGAGCTGGGCGGCCGTAACCGGCTCGCGCTTCCGCGTGTAGGCCACGATGATCCGCCCCAGGCGCTGGCGGAGTTCCTCGAGCGATTCGGACAGGCACAGCACCGCCATCACCTCGCTGGCCACCGTGATATCGAAGCTGTCCTCGCGCGGCACGGCGTTGTTCACCCCGCCCAGGCCGATGACGATCTTCCGAAGCGCCCGGTCGTTCATGTCCACCACGCGGTTCCACACGATCCGCCGCGGGTCGATGCCCAGGTCGTTGCTGTGGTGCAGGTGGTTGTCCAGCATGGCGGCCAGGAGATTGTGGGCCGCCCCCACCGCGTGCATGTCGCCGGTGAAGTGCAGGTTGATATCCTCCATGGGCACGACCTGCGCCCGCCCGCCCCCTGCGGCACCCCCCTTGATGCCGAAGCCCGGGCCCATCGAAGGCTCGCGCAGGCACACGGTGCTCCGCTTGCCCAGGCGGTTCAGGGCGTCGGCCAGCCCGATACTGGTGGTCGTCTTCCCTTCGCCGGCGGGCGTCGGGGTGATGGCGGTCACCAGCACCAGTTTGCCATACGGCCGGCCTTCCAAGCGGTGGTACAAGTCCAAGGAGATCTTGGCCTTGTACTTGCCGTAATGCTCCAGGTCGGCGTCGGCGATGCCGAGCTTGTCGGCCACCTCGGCGATGGGAGCCAGTTTGGCACGTCGGGCAATCTCGAGATCGATGTTCGTGGACATGGCAACTCGCTGATAACGAAAAAACCAACGGTCTGTACCATCCGCTTCCCCTGGTGGGGGCTCTCCGGGGCTCGGATGGTATCCGTGCGTAACGACGAAATGCCCCCCGGTCCAAGGATTCGCTACAGGCTCGCTACCCAGGTGTTTCGGCGCCCGCCATCGCGCCCGGGCAGCTCAACCGCCGGGCGGGGGCGATGCCGGAGGTGGCATGTCCCCCGACCCTCTGGACGGGGCTTGCTGGCCTTTGTGCTCCTTCCTCGCGAATACCGATCGCAAACCATCAATATGTTCATGCAAGTCCGCCCGAATCGCAGCCCACATGGGATCCAGTACGAAGTCGATGCCTTCCCGGCGCGCCAGTTTGGCCGCAGGGACGAAATCGCTGTCGCCGGCCACCAGTATGATCTGATCCACCTGGCGCTTGAAAGCCATCGCCGCGATGTCCAAACCGATACGCATGTCCACGCCTTTTTGCTGGGCGTCGAACTGGACGTCGGCCTCGGCAAGGTCCGCCACGCCGATCCGCTTGGCCAGCAATGCTTTCAACTTTTCGGGGCGGATGCGCCAATGGCCCCCGCGCTCGTTGAGATACCCAAGGCGCAGCGCAAGCTTGCGAAGCTTGGTGAGTTCGCGGTGGAACTGCTCGCGCCATTTCGCGGTCGGTGTCCTCGAAAAGTCGATTGCCCGGCCGGTAACAGGGTTATGCACTTTCTTCGAAAGCGGCGGGCAGTCGTAAAAGAAGATGCGGTACAGTGGGCGGCGGCGTCCCCCCTGAACCAAGTGTGCCCGGCACATCCAATGGAGGTCGCGTGCCACGACCTCGGGTGGCCGTTTCCCGCGGAGATACCGGTACCGCTTCAGGAAGAAATCGCCATCGACGAGAATCGCCGTCGCCACGGCCGGCCCTCACGCAACAAAAAACCCTCCGGGCTCGGCGGACCCCACAAGTGAACGGGGGTGCGTACTGCCGGAGGGTTGATCTACGTCGCCGATACAATAGTTTTTTCTCATACAAGTCTAGCGTTTTTCCTTCGCCGTGCCAAGCCCCGCCGGAGGCCGGTGCCTGGCCAAGGCCAGGAATTGGCCCCGATAGCTGACGCTTCGGTCGTACCCAACCGTCCCCGGGGCATGAACGCCACGTCGGTATCTGCCCGCCATATTCCAGGAAGGTGCTGCCTGCGTCCGCACCGGCTTTCTCGTGCGGTGCTCGCTACTTTGTGTAGAACTCCCGCACCCGCATTATGGCCTCGAAGCCGCCTCGGGCCAGGCAGTCTTCCAAACACTGCATGGCCGGGTGGTCCGGCGGCAACAGCTCGTAGTTCCGTTTGACCGAACCGATAATCGTGTCCAGCCCCAGCGGGATGGCCTTGGTGAGGAACGCATTTTCAAGGGGGGCTTTGACGGGGGAGCCGTCAGCCCGCTTCGAAGGCAACTGCACCGTGAAATTGCTCAACCCGACGGACAGATGCACGCCGCCAAAGGCCGGGTCGCGGTGGATCATTCCCATGGCGCACACCAGGCGCCGCAGGTTCCCCTCGCAGTCGCTGCCCAAGGGGGCGATCCCCGGATCGAAGATGCAGTCCTCGTTGGCCAGCCCCGCGCGGTGGGCCTCCGCCAGGAGGAATCGGGCCGCTTCGTAGGTCTGTTCCGCCGTATGGCACGGCCGGGAGCGACCCTCCTCCACCCGCTCGGAGACCAGCAGGATGGGCCGGAACGGCTGCACCGCCAATAGCTCGAACATCCGCACCCGCAGGGGCGAAATCGAGTTCAGCAAGGGTTTTTGCCCGCCAGCCCGCGCCGGGTCGTAGGCCGCCAGGCCCGCCCGGGCGGTCTCGTAGTCCGGCGTGTCGATCGAAAGCGGCTTCGACGTGACCTCTTGGATGCGGCGGACCAGCTCGGCCATGAACTCCGGCGGCCGCAGCCCCACGTTCACGTCGATATAGTCCGCCCCCTTCTCGCTTTGAAAACGGGCCAGCTCCAGGATGCCCTCGATGTCGCCGGCCTCGAACAACTTGTGGGTCGAAGGCACCGAATCGTTGATCGTCTCGCCGATCAGCGTCAAACCCGCGATGGCCATGGGAAGTTCCTTGCCGTATCCTGCTGGGGTGGCTTGCTAATAGGTGTCAGCACACGCGTGCCAAACGGCCCTGCACAGGGGATCATGGACCGGCCGGCGGAGGCGGGGCCGGCGGCGGGGGCGGAGGCGACGGCTGTTGCGGCTGCGAAGCGTCCTGGGGCGCGGCCTGCGGGGGGCTATCGGCCAAACGGCCCGCATGGTCCCGCCCCAAGTACGTGTTTGCCCACGCCGAGGTATGCTTGAGCCGGGCATCGTAGAACACCGCAGGCCCTTCGAGCATCCGTTCGGTTTCCCCGTAATACTTCAGCCGCTCGTACACCCGCGCCCAGAAGCAGTCCTTGTCCAAGAGCTCGCACAGGCCGCCTGCCGAGCCGCCACAAGGCCCGTTGCGCGAATGCTTCGAGCAGGAAGCCAAAGGGCAAAGGTACGCGCAATCCGGCAAGCTGCAATCGCCGCAATCCTGGCAGCCGTAGCCCAAATGCTTGGCCTCGCGCTCCAGCCAATAGGCCAGCCGAAACAAGAAGGTCGGTTTGCGATCCCAGCGGCGATACAACCGGGCCAGCAGCCCGTAAATGCCCTTGCCCCGCTCGAATGCGAAGGAATGCACCCACCGCGACAACCGGTATCCCACCGTCACGTGCTTCGACCGGGGCGGATTCTTGAGCGACGCCAGGTA
>JBBIQF010000469.1:0-5317 GCA_037442445.1 Planctomycetaceae bacterium | reverse complement strand
CCCCGGAAATGCCTTTTTCCTCCATGGCCGAAAGGTCCCGCACGATCGACTCTTCGGTAACGTTCCCGGTGAGCCACCACCAGTACACCCACGGCCGGGCAGAACGCGGCGGCTGGAGAAACCCCTGGGCCAGTTCATCGTGCATGGCCGGGGCGGACTCGCTCCGCGTGGCGGCATCCGGCGGGTGACCATCCTTTTTCGGGGAGTCTGCCCCCCTCAATGTCCCGGCGATGGCCAGCACAATCGCCAGGGCCCAAAAAGGGCGTACCATTGCCCGGGCGGTTGGAAGAGGGTGAATGGTTTCATAACTCCAGCGGCGGCGTGATTGGGGGCGGTCCTCGCAAGTACCGCAGCAACGTTGCCGGATTCCGGCATGCCAGATTGTAGAGTCCGGCAGCTCGGCCAACTATAATGTAACGAAGCGGTTGTGAACTGCGTCCCCGTCGCCGTTTGGGCTATCGAGGAGACTTAGCCGTGGCCAAAAGCGATTCCGACATCCTGGGCGGGGGCACGAACCCCCTGACGGAGGCTATTCTCGAGGCCGCCGAGGATCTGGAAAAAGGCCGCCCATTGGCGACCGGCGGCGATCCCCTGGCCGCGCAGCTCGAAGGCGTCGAAGCCAAGCCGGCCCCCCTGGAAGAGCTTCCTCAAGAGGCCGTTCCTCCCGAGGAACCGGAGCAGCTCGTGGCGGCCGAAGCCGAACCCCAGGCCGTTTCCTTCTGGGCTCGCCTGGGTAAGGCCAATCCTTACACGGTCATGCTGGCCGTGGCCGCTGCCGCCTTGCTGCTGGGCATCGGCGTGCTTTTGATCGAGCTTTCGCGGTACGGGTTCCAGGTTCGGCCGCAGGGCTGAGGCGGCCTGCATCCGTTTTTGGGGGGAGGGAGCGGCCATGCCCCTGTGTTTTCGCGTGCAGTCGGTCGATGGCACGCTGATCGTGGTCTTCACGGAGGCCCAAATCCTCGATGCCACGGTCATCGAGCAGATGCATCGGGAGATGATGGTCACGCTCGAAGAGGCCCAGGAAACCCGGGTGGTCCTGGATTTCTCGCGGGTGCGGTTCATGTCGTCTGCCGCCCTGGGTATGCTGGTCCGCGTCCACAAGAAGTGCAAGGAACTCAAGAAAACCCTCAAGCTGTGCAGCATCGCCCCGCAGATCCAGCAGGTCTTCCGCATGACCAATCTGGATCGCATCTTTGACATCGCGCCGGATGGAGTGACAGCGCGCGAGGCTTTCCCGGCCAAGCGGTGAGCGCCAGCTTAGAAGCCGGCAGGCCGGTACTGCCGCCATCCACATGGCCCTTTGACCAACCCTTCCCGTCCGCCCTGGGGCCAAATCGTTTGTGGTGCAGCCGTCCCGGCGAAATCCCAAAATCCCTTGTGGTGCAGCCGTCTCGGCTGCAAGGGAGGCCACTTCCCGGCCGCACAGGGCCAAAATCACGGTAGTTTTTCACTGCGGCTCCCGCTACACTGCCTTCAGGCACGGGCTCCTTTCCGTTGGCTTCCAAGTGGGAGCAAGCCCTTTCAAGCCCCCTTGTGCCGCTGCGATGACTGCTTTCCTTTCTGCGGTGGTTAGTTCAAGCCGGCGTGAAGCCGCAATGCGCTTCCTGTACGAGCGGATCGACTACGAGCGGACCATCCACATGCCCTATCATCAGGGCAGCCTGAAGCTCGCCAGAATGCGGGAGCTGCTCCGGCGATTAGGTAACCCCCAAGACGGGTTGCCTATCGTGCACATTGCCGGCACCAAGGGCAAGGGTTCGACGGCGGCCATGATTGCCGCCGTGTTGACCGCGGCCGGCTACCGCACAGGCCTTTTTACCTCGCCCCATTTGGAGCGGATGGAGGAGCGGCTGGCCATCGATGGCGTCCCCTGCCCTACCGATGAGTTCGTCCAGTTGATCGAACAGGTCGCACCGGTAGTCCGCCAAATGGATGGGCGGGGCGGGGGCCGATTCCCGGCCGACTCGGGGCCCACCTATTTTGAGATCACCACCGCTATGGGTCTGTTGCGTTTCGCCAGCCAGGGGGTTCACGTTGCGGTGATGGAGGTGGGTTTGGGGGGCCGGCTCGATTCGACCAATGTGTGCTGGCCGCGGGTATCGGTCATCACCAGCATCAGCCTGGACCACACCAAGCAACTCGGCAAGACCGAAGAGGCCATTGCGTGGGAAAAGGCGGGCATCATCAAGCGGGGCGTTCCGGTGGTCAGCGGAGTGATGCACCCCGGGGCGCGGGAGGTGATTCGGGCGGCCTGCCGCCGGCGCCGCAGCCGATTGGTCGAGCTGGATCGCGATTTCTCGTTCGAATACCGGCCGCCGCGAGGATTGGAACAGGCACCGGCCTGGGGCGAGGTGGACTTCGAGTATCGTGGGCCCACCGGGCCGCAGAGTTACCGCGGTATTCGCCTGGGCCTTGTGGGCCGGCATCAGGGGGCCAACAGCGCCGTGGCCTTGGCCACTTTGGTTCAACTCCAGGCCGCGGGGTGGGAAATCCCTGAATCGGCCATACGCAGCGGGCTGGAGTCGCTGGTTTGGCCGGCCCGGGTCGAGGTGATCGCCCGCCGCCCTGCGGTCATCATCGACGCTGCGCACAATGTCGCCTCGATCGAAGCCCTGCTGCGGGCTCTGGAAGAGAGTGTTTCGGCCAGAAAGCGGATTCTGATCTTCGCCACCACCCAGGAAAAGGATGTGCCGGGAATGCTTCGGCGCTTGCTGCCGGCCTTCGACCACGTGGTGCTGACCCAGTACCTCGACAATCCGCGGGCGGTGCCGCTGGCCGAGTTATGTGCTACGGCCGAGGCGGTCTCGGGGCGCCGCTGGCCCGCCTTTAGCCGGCCGGTCGAAGCCTGGCACGCTGCCCGGTCCCTGGCTTCGGCCGAGGACTTGATCTGTGTAACCGGGTCGTTCTTTATCGCCGCCCAGTTGCGGCACGAAGTTCAAGCCAGCCAGGCCCGAACCGCAGACACGGACCCTTCTGCTCAGGCCTGACCGCGGCCCGAAGGGACGGGTTGGGGTGCCGGCCTGTGCTCGGCTTTCGAGGGCATCTGGTTTGCCGCGAGCGGGCTGCCGGGCGCGGCGGCGGCGCGGCGGCAGTGGCTCGTGGGCTCGTCTCCCGCCACAGGGCGTTATGCCTTACAATACCCAAGGGGACTCTTGTCGGTGCCTCTTGCGCCTGCGTGCTGGCCGACCGATGGACGACCCGGATTTCAGGCCCCCGCCTGCGGGGTGGGCCCATGATATTTTTCAAGTGTCCCGGCTGCGGAACCAAGCTACGGGTAAAGCCCAAGTACAGTGGGTGCAAGTTCCGTTGCCCGCAGTGCCGTGGCGTGGTCACGGTGCCCAGCGTCTCCGAGACCCGCGATAGCAGCGGGGCGGTGCCGCCCAGCGGCGCCACCAGCAGCGGGGCGGTGCCTTCGGGCAGTGCGGCCAGCAGTTCCGCCCCGGGCCAAAGCCCGCTGCAGAGTGTGGAAAAGGAGCAGCCACCCGCGGTCCCGCCCTGGGAGCCGGGCACGGTGCTGTTGGACGACTACGTGTTGGAAAAGCTCTTGGGGGCCGGGGGCATGGCCGACGTGTACCTTGCCCGCAGCCGCTCCACGGGCGAGATGTTTGCGGTCAAACGCATCCTGCCGCACCTGGTCCGCGAGCCCAAACGGCGCCGGCTGTTCCTGCACGAACTCCGCAACTGGATCGACCTGCCCGAGCATCCCCATCTGACCGCCTGCCGCTTTTTCCGCTCGGTGCAAGATCAAGTGGTGATCTTCGCCGAATACGTCGAGGGGGGCTCGCTGGAACATTGGATTCATCAAGGCCGGATCGCCACCCTGGAAGCCGTGCTCGATGTGGCCGTGCAAATGGCCTGGGGCCTGGATGTCGCCCACCGCAAGGGCCTGGTGCATCAAGATGTCAAACCGGCCAACGTACTGATGCGCGACGACCTGTTGCGCGACGAATCGCGGCTGGCCAAGATGACCGATTTCGGCCTGGCCCAGGCCTGGCATGCCCTGGAGCAGGCGGCCTCGGCAGAGCGCCCGGCCGAGAACACGGGGCGGAAGAAGTCGGGCATGGGTACGCCGGCCTTCTGCTCCCCGGAACAGGCCGCGGGCGATCCCATCAGCCCCCGGACCGATCTGTGGGGCTGGGCCGCCACCATCGTGGAAATGCTCTTGGGCAAGCGCACCTGGGAATGGGGCCTGGATGTGCCGGGCAAGCTGGAGCGGTACTGGCAGGCGGCAGCGGCTGGGCAGCCGGTGTTTCGCGTGGCCCCCTGCGAGTCGCTGTTGGAAGTGTTGCGGCGGTGCTTCCGCCGCGACCCTGCCCAGCGCTGGTCCTCGATGCGGGATGCGGCCGCCGCCGTGATGGCGGTGTATCAAGAGCAATTCGGCCGGCCCTATCCCCGCCAGTGCCCTCCGGTGTCGCTCGGGGCGGCCGAGGCGGGGAAAACGCGATCGGCCAAGACGGCCGAGTGGAGCGACCCGGCCATGTGGCTCCGGCGGGCGGCGCAGCACGGGGGGCACGAGGGGCCGATCCCTCGCCCGGCCGAAAACCGCCCCCTCTCCCGCCGCATCCGGGCCATCGAGGACCTCATCGGTTACGACGATGCCTGGGAGGCTTACCGCCGGCTGTTGGCCGATGGCCGGGCGGAGCTGGCCCCCGAGTTCGCCGCCTTGTGCCGCGAAAAGGCCCGCGTCCACCGGGCCGCGGGCGACCTGGCCGGGGCGCTGGTCCTGTTGGACCGCGCGGTCCAGACCTACCAGTCCCAGTTCGAGGGCCCCGCCTCTGGACCGATGGCGCACGCTCTGGCCCATTGCCTGGCCGAGAAGGCCCATCTGCTGGCCGAAGTGGGCAACTACGCACTGGCACGCGAGGCGTACCATCAAGCCGTCACCGCGTTCCAGCACCGCTCGGACAGCTCCGCGGCGGCCGATGTGCTGGGCCTGCTGGCCGACTGCTACGTCGGCGCCGCGGTCACCCTGGTCCGGCAAAGCGAGTATCCCACGGCACTGGCGTGGCTCCAGCGGGCCATCGAACTCCTTTCGGGTGGGCAGCATCCCACGCCCGAACCGCTCCGCGACACCCTGGCCAGCGCCTATTCGGGCAAGGCCGCGGTGAAAGTCCTGATGGCCATTCGCGATAACGCTCAGCCAGCCGGCCGCTCGGCTCCCGACCCGCTTCGAGAAATCCAGGAAGCGGTCAAGCTGTTCGACGAAGCCGGCCGGCTGTACGCCCGCCTCGGCCGGCCCGAAGGGACCGACCCCCGGCTGGACCAGGCGCGCCTGGCCATCAACCACGGCAACGCCCTATACTTGCTGGCCGACGAC
>JBBIQF010000468.1:0-5327 GCA_037442445.1 Planctomycetaceae bacterium | reverse complement strand
GCGAGCGTCGGCGTGGTGGGGATTGGGCCGGCCGGCCGAGGCCCTGGCCGACCTCCAGGCCGCCGCGCGCCTGGCGCCGGCCGACGCGGCCATGTTGCGACTCCAGGCCCAGTGCCACGCCGCCCTGGGCCAGCCTGCCGAAGCGATCGAGGCCCTGTCGGCGGCGATCACGCTGGCTCCCGAGGACGGCGAGTTGTACGCCGCCCGGGCCGCCCTGCGCCAGCAGTCGGGCGACTTGCGCAATGCCCTGGCCGATTGGGACAAGGCCGTGGCCAGCGCCCCGGACCGGCCCGATCTCCGCCTCCAGCGGGCAGAGCTGTACGTGCGCCTGGACCGGCCAGCCGACGCGCTGGCCGACCTGGCCGAGTCGCTCCGCCTCCGCCCCGATCAACCGGCCGCACTGCTGCTTCGCGCCAAAGTGCTGGCCGGGCAAAAGCAGTGGTCCCAGGCCCTCGCCGATTACCGCCAGGTGGCCCGGTTGGTGCCTCAGTCGGCCGAAGCGCATAACGGCTGGGGCAAATGCCTCTTGGAGCTTGGCCACGCCCGCGACGCTCTGGTCCAGTTCCGCCAAGCCACTCGCCTGGACCCCCGCTATGCCGAGGCCTGGAAGAACCAAGGCGACGTGCATGCCTTGCACGGCCAATGGCAGGCGGCCGTGTTCCGCTACACCGATGCCTTGCGCTGGAATCGCGACGATCCGGCGGTGTATTATCGCCGGGCCGTGGCCCACAGCCGGCTGGGCAACGCAGAGGCGGCCCTTGCCGACTTCACCCAAGCGCTGCAACGCGAACCCGCGCTGGCCGACGCTTACGCCCAGCGCGGCGCCCTGTACCGCCGGCTGGGCAACGCCGTGCAGGCCGAGGCCGATCTCAGCCGAGCCATTGCCCTCGGGCTGGCCGATGCCCCCACCCTTTGCCAGCGGGGCCACGCCCGACTGGACCAGGGCAAATGGTCCGACGCCTTGGCCGACTTCCAGGCCGCTGCCCGGAAAGATCCCCGCTGCGCCGCGGCGTTTGCCGGCCAGGGCATGGCCCGGGCGGGGGCGGGCCAGCACACCCAGGCGGTCGAGGCCTTCGACCAGGCCATCCAGCTTGCCCCCAACGATGCCCCATTGTATCTCCACCGCGCCCGGTCGCTGGTGGCAACAGGCGATCGGCCGCGCGCGGTGGCCGATCTGGAGACTGCGGTCCGCCTGGATCCCGACTTTGCGGCCGCCTGGCGGGCTTTGGGGCTGGCGCTGGAGGGGGCGCCGCACCGGGCCTTGGCATGCTTCGACCAGGCCCTGCGGATCGATCCCCGAGACCTCGATGCGCTTCGCGCCCGGGCAAGGGCCCGGGCAGCCCTGGGCGACGAAGCCGGCGCCACGGCCGACCTGTCCCGCGCGATCGAACTCGACCCGCATCATGCCGCCGACTACGCGGCGCGGGGGGCGTCGCTGTTGCGCCGCGGCCAGCTCCAGCGCGCCCTGGCCGATCTGGATACCGCGTTAGTGCTCGACCCCCGCTCGGCCGAGGCCCGCTACCACCGGGCCATCGCACTCTTGCAAGAGAGCCACACGCGGTTGGTCCGCACGCCGGGCGACGCTGCGGCCCGGCTCCGCCGCAACGCCCTGGAAACGGCCATCGCCGATCTGACGGAGGTGCTGGCCCTCGATCCTCGCCGCCACGCCGAGGCCCATTTCCACCGCGGAATCGCCCAAGCCGAACAGGCCGCACTCTGGCCGCAACTGGTGGGGCGAGAGTCGGCCCACGAGGCCCTGGCTATCTGGGAAAAAGCGGCCGACGACCTCCGCCAAGCCACCGATGCCAACCCCCAAGACGCCCAGGCCTGGTACTACCTGAGCCTGGCGTATTCCGAAAGTGGCCGGCCAGAGCAGGCCGCCGCGGCTTTGGCCCGGGCACGCCAACTGGGGCTGGATTGGCCCGCCCCCACGGCCGGCAGCCGGGCCATCCACGACTGGACCCAAGCCGCCCGCGCCGCCCCGGCCAAGCCGCTCCGCCCCGGAACATAAGAGCCGCCGGGATGCGTGCGTGAAGGAAGGCCTCCCAAGCGCCGCAAGACGGAGCCCGCCGGGTTTATTCTGGCGCAATACGGGTGCGTGTGCCGGGGAGGAATGACCAATGACCAAGCACCAATGACCAAGGATAAGGGGTGGAGCCGCTGGGGTGGAGCCGCGCACCGCCGGGATAAACCCAGCGGCTCGTTGTTGGCCCTCCAGGGGCTACGGTGCGATCTGCCCGCCTTCGTACACGCTGAACTCGGCCCAGACCGGCAGGTGTTCCGAAGTCTCGGCCGCCTCGCGCAGCGAGAGATTGAATTCCCGCATGATGTCCACCACGCCCGCCCGGCGCGTGAACTCCACCGTGGCCCGGCGGTCGAACAGCAGGTTATCGACCAGGCGCGTTCCTCGCGTGGTGGTGGGCACGCCCCAGACCGCACAGGTCAGATTGGCCACCCGGGCCAGCGGCCCGAGATGCTCGTCGTCGGTGCCGATCTGGCCCAGCAAGATGACGTCGTCTTCGTTGCGGCCGCTGTCCCGCACCGCCCGATACACCGAAGCCAATAGCCCCAGCTCCGCCTCTGCCCGGTCCAGCGGCGTGTGGACATTGATTAGGGTAAAGGTGAAGGCCTCGCCGGCCTCCGGGCCGCGGGCCTGGAATGCGGCCACCAGCGGCGGGTGCCGGAACCGGCCATCGCGGTTGTCCACCGACGCCACCGTCGTCCAATCGATTTGGACTGTCTCCGTGTCGAACACAAAGGCGTTGTATTGGCGCACCACATCGCGGCCCACGGCCGGGGGCACAGCAAAATGATACCGCCGCCCCTGGGCATTGACCTCTTCCACCAGGCGGACCAGCAATCGCTGGTCCGGCGCTTGGATGTCTTGAAGGGCCACCACGTCGAACTGGCGAAGGATATGGACCACCCGGTTGGCCACCCCGGGCGTGGCCAGCCGATTGGCATCCAGCGGCCCGAAATTGGCCGCCGCGATGCGCAGAGTAGTCTTGGCGAGCTTCCGGGCGGGGGCCTTGCGCGGCGCGGTCGAGACCGCATCCCGCGGCTCGATCCGCAGGGCGTCGATGCCCTCGATGCGATAGTGGCTGGCAAAATACCAACTCCCCAACCCCAGACCGACCAGGACCAATACCAGCGGCAGCTTCGACACAATCCCCTCCGGCATCGCATGGGAGGTACGATGGGCTACTGTATTATTCGGCCAATGGCCGAGCCTAAGGCCAACCCCGCCGCCGGCCGAACGTAGCCGATTCCTTCGCGTCCGGCTGGCGGCCGCGGGAGTTGCCCAGCCCGGCGCTTCGGGCCGGGCTGGCGGCTTCGGGACGGCCTGGCGCCTATTTCGGACGCCCGCACCGCCCGCACAACCCGCATCGCCGGAAGCGATTGGCTAATCGCCAAAGTAGCCCCACGGCGAATGACGAATGTCGAAAGTCAAATGACGAACGAAGCACCAATGTCCAAGTTCCAATGACCAACGATGACGGGCGAAGCGGTTGGGTACCGCTCGCCCCGCCGCGGTAAACCCGGCGGCTCATTTCCGCTTGCTCCCCGCTCCCTGCTCTCGCCTGACGGCTCCCTTGCGGTCGCGGCTCGGTAGCGCTGGGTGCCCCGTTATTGGTCATTGGTGCTTGGTCATTGGTGCCTGGTGTTTGGTCATTCGACATTTGGCTTTCGACATTCGACATTCGTCATTGCCACACCTGCCACGGTGCCCGCACGCTGCCGGTGGCGGCTTGCGCTCCAAGAGCGCACATGCGGCATGTGGGGGCTTGCGGGGCTGCCGCGGCTCGGTTATGCAAGGGGGAAGAACGCCTATCGCGAAGCGCCGTAGGTTGCTTCGGGGCCCAAGACGCCGGAGACGATGCCATGCCAACCCTCCGCAGCGTAACGCGACGCCAGTTCGTTCAGCGTGCCGTGCCGGCCGCTATGGCCTTGCCGCTGGTCGCCCGCGGCCTGGTGGCCCAGCCGCCTTCCCAGCAACTCCGGGTGGCGCTTATTGGTTGCGGCGGCCGGGGCAGCCACGTGGCCCTGGAGGTGCTCCGCCTGGGGCACCGTGTGGTGGCGCTGTGCGACGTGGATGAAGGCCAGATTGTGGCCGCCCGGCGGTTCCTGGCCGAAAAGTCCGAGGCCGGCCAGGCCGCCATGCAAAACGTGGCGGTGTACGGCGACTACCGCCGCCTGGTGGAGCACGGCAACGCTTTCGATGCCGCGGTGGTCGCCACCGGCAGCCGCTGGCACGCGCCGATCAGCGTGGCCCTGATGAAGGCCGGCAAACACGTCTATTGCGAAAAGCCCCTGGTGTACCGCCTGGCCGAGGCCCGCGAACTGGCCCAGTTAGCCCGCCAGTGCAAGGTCGCCACCCAAACGGGCACGCAGGGGGGCAGTAGCAAGGCCTTTCGCCGCGCGGTGGAGATCATCCAGGCCGGCCTGCTCGGCGCCATCGGCCGGGTGTACCTGTGGTGCGATGGCTACGGCCCCAATCCCCCCAGCCACGACCGGCCGCCGGGCGAAGACCCCGTGCCTGCCGGCCTGAACTGGGACTTTTGGCTGGGGCCGGCCCCCTGGCGGCCGTTTAAGAAAGACGTGTATCACCCCGGCTGCCTGCGGTTCCAGAACTGGCTGGACTTGTGCAACGGGATGCTGGCCGGCCAGGGTGCCCATACCTTTTATCTGCCCGTGCGGGCCTTGAACCTGGGCCCCCCAGTCCGCGTCGAGGCCCACCTGCCCGAGCCTCTCCGCGAGACCTACGTCTCCAAAGGCCGGTTCCGCTTCGTATACCCCGCTCGCGGCCCGCAGCCCGCTGTTTCGCTGTGGTGGTACGACGGCGGGGCCTATCCGCCGGAGGAGATCACGGCCGGCCTGAAGGCCATCAGCGGCAAGGTGCCCAACATGGGGTGCCTGTTCCTGGGCGAGCGGGGCGAGCTGTACGCGGGCGGCTGGGGCGAAGGCGGACTTCTGCGTCTGAATGGCGACAAGCAGTGGCGCGGCGTGCTGGACCACGAGGCGGCCAAGGCGGTCCCGGTGTCCCTGGCGCGAGCGCCTGGCGATAACCACGTGCTTGAATGGATCGAGGCGTGCCGCGGCGGCCCGGCAACGTGGTCCGACTTCGCCATCGGCGCCCGGGTGTCGGAGGCGTACCTACCGGGCATCCTGGCCTTGCGTCTGGGCCGGCCCATCCAGTACGACGGCGCCGCCCAGCGTGTGCCGGACGCCCCCGAAGCCGACCCATGGATCCAGAAGACCTACCGCACCAAATGGCTGCTATGAGGCAGCGCTTTTTGGCCCGGCGTTTCCTGAGCCCGATCGACCCG
>JBBIQF010000467.1:0-5329 GCA_037442445.1 Planctomycetaceae bacterium | reverse complement strand
GAAACATGTGCAAGCAGCAATCACCAAGCACCAATGACCAAGGGCGAATGACGAATGACGAAAGTCAAATGTCGAATGACCAATGACCAAGCACCAAGCACCAATGACCAAGGACGAATGACTCACGACACAAGTCGGGGTTTCTTGCCCACGAATCACCTTTCCCCCGTCACAGGAGAGACGCCCATGAGACGCATACGCGCTGCACGCCGCCCACTCGGCTTCACGTTGGTCGAAATGCTGGTCGTGTTGGGCATCCTGGTGGTCCTGGTGTCGCTGGTGGCACCGCGGATCATCGGCTCGCAGAAAAAGGCCGACATCAAGGCCGCCAAGACCCAGATCGGCATGATCAAGGCCGCCCTGGAACACTACGCCCTGGACACCAAGAGCTACCCCACCACCGAGCAAGGGCTTCAGGCGCTGATCGAGCGGCCGGCCGACCTCGACGAAAGCGTCCCTTGGGAGGGCCCCTACCTCAGCGGCGCCTTGCCCAAGGACCCTTGGGGCAACGAGTACATGTACGAGTACCCCGGCACGCACACCAACAGCGACGAGCCTGAGATCTGGTCCCTCGGCCCCGATAAGGAGGATAACACCGAGGACGATATTTGCAGTTGGGACAAGACGGGCGAGGGAACCGCCGAGACGGGCACGGCGACCTCCGAGACCGCGACGGCCACCCGCCCTCGAACCGGGCGGACAACCCCCTCCGCGGGTACTCTGACCGAGCCGAAGATGCCCAAAGCCGCACCGCCTCCGGAAACCAAGCCTGTGCGGAGCCCGCGGACAAAGGAGGCCGAGTTCTAGCCGCCCGATGCCCGGCGCTGAAAAAGGCCTCATAACCGGTCGGCGCGAGCCGGCCCGTGGGCCTGGCCGCACGGCCCCCGGCGACGGGCGCCGGCGATAGGCCGGCCCCGGTGTGCTCCCGGAGACTGTGGGAAATACCCCCGCCATGACGCCACTTGCCTCACGAAAACCCGCGCGGCAAGCGTTCACCCTGGTCGAGTTGGTGGCCGTGCTGGCCGTGTTGGCCCTCTTGGCGAGCCTGGCATGGCCGCGGCTACTGGGCATGCTCACCCGCAGCGAATTGACCGAATCGGGCAAACGGGTTCGCACCGCGCTGGTGCAGGCGCGGCTTCGGGCGATCGAATCGGGCCAGCCCTGGGTTTTCCGCTTTACGCCGGGCAGCGGGCGTTTCGAGGTGCTGCCGGCCAAAGTGGCCCTTGAAGCGGGCCTGGCCGAGCCGGACCCGGACATGCCTGCCTCCTCGGCGGCCCGGCAGCAGGCCGGCATCGCCGCGTTGCGCTCCGAAGGCCAGCGACTCAATGTCCTGCGCCCACTGCGAGAAACGCTTCCCGGCGGAGTCGTCTTTGCGCCGCAGGAAGCCTCCTGGCTTTCCGGCACCGAGGTATCGGCGGCGTCATCGGTGGCCGAATCGCCGTTCGAGCAAGCCCTAGGCGGCGGGCAGCGCGAGACCCGGCTGATCTTCCAGGCCAATGGCCGGGCACCCGATGCCCGCATCACGCTGCTGGCCCCCGATGGCCGCCGGCTGGAGGTGGCGTTCCGCGGGTTGACGGGCACGGCCACGCTGGCCCCGGTCCGCAAGATTGAGGAATTGCCCGCAGAGCAACAGGCCGGTCTGCCCGAGGCTACCCCCCGCCGGCCCGCGCAGAGCGAGGCCAGTCCACCCGCCCCGGCGATGGACTCCGGCGACTCCGACGAAGCGTTTTGGTCCGAATTCCTAGGGGAGGGCGAGCCATGAGCCGCCCGGCCGGCCGCGTCTTTCGGGTTGCGGCACTGCCGCCCGCCGAGCGCCCTCCGGCGCCGCGGCGCACGGCCGCAGCCCGCCGAGGTTTTTCGCTCTTGGAGGTGCTTCTGGCCGCCGCCGTCCTGTTGGGCTGTACGGTCGTGCTGGGGCACCTGGCCATGCTGGGCCGCCAGCACGCCCTGGCGGCCGAAGAACTCGCCGATGCCCAGCGCATCGCGCTGGCCCGGCTGGGCGAAATACTGATCGGCCAGCGCCCGCTGGAATCAGTAGAAGATACACCCCTGGAGGACGAGCCGGGCTGGCGGTGGTCGGCCACGGTGGGCCCGGCAGGGCCTCCCGGCCTGATCGCCCTGGAGGTGACGGTGGTCCGCGATGTGGCGGAAGGCCGGCCACCCCGCCGCTTCACCCTTCGCCGCTGGGTCCGTGATCCCGAGTTTTCCGCATGGCCCCCGGAAGGGGCACCGAGAGAAAACGGGGCCGCCCCATGACCTCCATGCACCGCCAACGCCGCTTGCGCCGGCACAGGCGCCGGGCATTCACGCTGCTGGAGCTTCTGCTGGCCGCCGGGTTGACCACCGTCGTGCTGGCTGCCCTGTGGACGCTGTTTTCGATGTACGAGCGCTTGTTCACCAAGGCCGAAGCCCAGGCGCAGCGGGCGCAATTGGCCCGGGCCCTTTTGCAACAATTGGCCGACGACCTCCACGGTGCGATTGCGGAAAACGCCTTGGCCACGCCCGAGGGTGCGGCCTCGGTCCGCCGGTTCGGGCTGTTCGGCACGCGCGAAGCCTTGCAGATCGACGTGGTGCAAATCACCCCCGAGCAGGCCGCCCGCGCCTGGGGCCTGGGCGAAGGCGATGACCGCCTGGCCGCCTTTCCCGAAGCCGGCCCCCAAGCCCCCGAGCTGCACACGGTGCGCTACACCTTCGAGCCGCCCGACCTCTTGGCCGAGCTGGAGGGCACGGGCATGTCGGGGCTGGTCCGCCGGCAGTTCGATTGGGAAACACCCATTTCGGAAGCGGAACTCGATGCAGCGGGGGGAGGGGATGGCTCGGCCGGCGAAGCCTTCGCATCGGCCATGCAGTCGCTGGCGGGCGACGATCCCCTGGCTGTGGCGGCCCCCGGCGCCTCGGTCACCTGGGCGCCCGAAGTGGTTGGGGTGGAGTTCCGCTACTTTGACGGAAACACCTGGTCGGACCAGTGGAACAGCCTGGCCCGCAAGTCGCTTCCCGTGGCGGTCGAGGCGATACTGCGGGTCCAGGCGACCGACACCCCCGGGCCGCTTGCGTCCCAGGTGCACGAGCCGGCACCGGCCGAAGATGCCGAGCCGCTGGCCGAGGCCGAAAGCGGCCCACTGCCCGGGCGGCGCACAACCCCCGCCAGCGTCCGCACCTACCGGGTGCTGGTGCATCTTCCTTCGACTAGTCTGGCCTATGGGCCCAAGCGGCCCGAGGCCTTCGAGCGGGCTGCGGTGGTGCCCTTGGCGGCGCCGTTGCCTGGGCCGACGTTTTTGCAACCCAGCCTGCTGGAAAGCCCCTCGCCCCGCCGCTTGCCCCTGCCCGACCAGTGGATGCGAAGCGGCGGCTGAAGCGGTCCCTCGGCCCCCCAGCCGGGGCCGGCAAGGCCCGGTGAGCCCAAAGCCCTGGCCCGCCAGCGCCCGGTGAACCAAGAGCCGGGTCCGTCAGGGGTGGGCCGATGGGCCCGCCCCGCCAGGGCCCGGCGCATCGCCGGCCGGCATGCCCGCCCGCCAATCGGAAACCTCCAACCCCAACCGAACCGCCCATGCAAAGGCACCCGAGCCCCCGCCGCGGGATCGTACTGGTGATCGTGGTGGTCGTGGTGGCCATGCTCAGCCTGGCCGGCTTGAGCTACGTGCTGACCATGCAGGCCGAGCACAAGTCGATCGTGGTGCAAGGGGAGGAACTGCAACTGGAGCAGACCTTGGCCTCGGGTGTCGAGTATTTGCGGGTGTTTCTGGATCAGTCGCGGCAGCAACTGGAAGAGGCCGGGGGCACGGCCGACAATGCGGAACGGTTTCGGGCCATCCGCCTGGCCGATGCGGCCTCGGCCGCCCTGCCCCAGGCTGAAGACTACGCCACCTTCAGCATCGTGGTTCCCGACCCCCAATCGCCCGAGGGAGTGCGTTACGGGTTGGAGAACGAGTCGGCCAAGCTCAACCTGGCGGTCTTGCCGCAATGGGAGAAGCGCGACCCCCAGGCCGCCCGCCATGCCCTCTTGGCCTTGCCCGGCATGACCGACGCCTTGGCCGACGCTCTATTGGATTGGGTCGATCCGGATAGCGATCCCCGCCCGGCCGGTGCCGAAGAAGAGGCGTACCGCGAGTTGGGCCTGCCTTACGGCCCGCGCAACACCACGCCGCAGTGCCTGGAAGAACTCCTCTTGGTCCGCGGCGTAACCCGGGATCTGCTCTTCGGCAGCGAGGGGCATTTCGCCTCGGCGGTTCCCGCGGGCAGCGCGGGCGGGCCCCGGCAAGGTTCCTCACGGATGGCCCCCGGCCTTCCCCGCGGCTTGGAGGCGCAAGGCTCGGCCCCATGGGCCACGCTCGTTACCGTCCATAGCGCCGAACGCAATCGAAACTACCAGGGCCTGCGGCGCATCTACCTCAACGCGCCCGACCTGGTCGAACTCGGCCGGCAACTTCAGGAGCGGCTGGACCCCGGCCTGGCCAATTTCATCGTGGCCTATCGCCAGCACGGCCCTTACACCGGGCCGGAGCCTGCTTCCAACGAGCCCTTGGGGTTGGACCCGACGGTGCCGGCCCGCTTCGCCATCGACTCGCCGCTGGACCTGGTGGGGGCCCGGGTCCGCATCCCCGCGCCCGACGGCAAGACCGGCACGGTGTACGCCAGCCCGCTGGCGCTGGACTCCGCCTCCTTGCGCCAAGGGCTTCCCCGGTTGCTCGACGAAACCACGGTCGAACCGGGCGACGTGCTCTACGGCCGGGTGAATCTCAACCTGGCTCCGCGCGAGGTCCTGCGGGCCGTGCCGGGCATGGACGAGGCGCTGGCGGAGCAAATCCTGGCGGCCCGGGCCACGCGCCGGCCGTCCGAGATGGCCCATCCCGCCTGGCCGCTGGTCGAAGGCATCGCAACCCTCCCCCAGATGCAGGCGATTTTTCCCTACCTGACCTGCGGCGGCGACGTGTATCGGGCGCACATCATCGCCCAGGATTCCCGGCTGCAGCGCGTACTGCGGGCCGAGGTGGTTATCGATGCCTCGGTCTCGCCCCCACGACAAGCCTACTGGAAAGACCTGCGGCTGTTGGACCTGCCCCTTCCGCCCGGACTTGCGCAGGAAAGGCCCCGATAGGCCGGCACGCCTGTGGGCCGAACGAGTTGAGCAAGCTGAGCATCCCCTCTTTGGGCCGAGGCGCCGCCCGCAGTGCGGCCCGCGGGATTTGAACCCGCACCCCTTGCGGGACAAGATCCTAAGTCTTGCGTGTCTGCCAGTTCCACCAGGGCCGCGTTTAGCAATATTCTAGCATCGCAAAGCCCCGGCCGGTAGGGGCAGGGAGCGATCAAGGGCAATGACGAAGGACGAAAG
>JBBIQF010000466.1:0-5333 GCA_037442445.1 Planctomycetaceae bacterium | reverse complement strand
GCACACCGCAGGCGGTCTGGGCACGCAGAAGGACCTCGGCGGCCTTGCGCCGGGCACGTGCCCCGCCATCGCCCAGGATTTCGCGCACCCGATCGGGGTGGGCTTCCAATTCGCGGCGCCGCTGGCGGGCCTCGGCGAAGTAGTTTTCGGCCAAGTCGGCCAGGGCCTTTTTGACCTCGCCATACCCGAAGTTCCCCCGCCGATACACCGCCGCCATCTCCTCGCGCTGGGCGGGGCTGGCAAACAGCGCGTAGAGCTTGAACAAGTGGTCGCTCTCCGGGTCTTTGGGCTCGCTCATGGGGCGGGAATCGGTCACGATCCGCATGATCTTCTTGCGCACCGCCTGCGGCTCCTCGAAGACCTCGATGGTGTTGCCGTAGCTCTTGGACATCTTCTGGCCGTCCAGCCCCGGCACCCGCGCCGAACTGTCCAGCACGTGGGCCCGCGGCAGCACGAACGTCTGGCCGAACTCGTAATTGAAACTGCCCGCCAGGTCCCGGCAGACCTCGATGTGCTGCACCTGATCCTCGCCCACCGGCACCAGCTCGGCGTCATAGGCCAGGATGTCGGCCGCCATCAGCACCGGATAGGCGAACAGCCCGGCATCGGCGCTGAGCCCGCGCGATACCTTCTCCTTGTACGCATGGCAGCGTTCCAATAGCCCCATCGGCGCCCCGGTCATCAACAGCCACATCAGCTCGCTGACCTGGGGCACATCGGACTGCACGAACAGCGTGGCCCGGTCCGGGTCCAACCCCAGGGCCAACAGGTCGATGGCCGCATCCAACGTGTATTGCTCGAGCAACTGGCGATTGCGGATGGTGGTCAGGGCGTGGAGATTGGCGATGAAGTAGAACGCCTGCTCGGGGTCGCCCTGGAGCGCGATGTATTGGCGGATCGCGCCGAAGTAGTTCCCCCAGTGGAATCGTCCGGTGGGCTGGATGCCCGAAAGCACACGCATCGCTACGCACTCCGAAAAAATCAGGCTCAACCCGGGCACGGGGCCGCCTCGTCCGGCGCGCATTCCCCCAGGGGGAACTGGAGGGTGCCCACCACGTGGGCCACGCGCGTGGCACCTAGTTCGGCCAGGGCGCCGGGCAAGGCATCGAGGATTTCCATGCACACGGTGGGGCGGTAGAAGTGGGCGGTTCCCACCTGGACCGCCATGGCCCCGGCCACGAGGAACTCCATCACGTCGTCGATCGAGGCGATCCCCCCAATGCCCATGATCGGCACGCGCACCGCCTTGGCGGCTTGATACACCATGCGGAGCGCCACCGGCTTGATGGCCGGGCCGCTCAACCCCCCCATCCCCTGCCCCAGTCGCGGGCGCCGGCGCCGCCAATCGACCGCCAGGCCCAACAGGGTGTTGATCAGGCTGATGGCATCGGCCCCGCCGGCCTCGGCCGCCCGGGCCATCACATCGATCCGCGTGACGTTCGGCGTCAGCTTGGCCAGGATGGGCAAGCCCGTGGCCTTGCGGGCACCGGCCACCACCCGCTCGCACATCGCCGGGTCGGTGCCGAAATCCACCCCCCCGGCCACATTCGGGCACGAGATGTTCAGCTCGATGCCCGACACGCCCGGCACCCCGTCCAGCCGGCTGGCAAGCTCCACGAATTCCTCATAGCTTTTGCCCGCCACGCTGACAATGACCGGCGGCCCCAGACCCGCCAGATAGGGCATGTGCCGGGCGAGAAAAACGTCCAACCCGTCGTTGTCCAACCCGATGGAATTGAGCATACCGGCCGGGGTCTCGACGGTCCGCGGTGGGGGATTGCCCTTCCTCGGCCGTAGGGTCACCGTCTTCGGCAGGATCGCCCCCAAGCGGCGCAGATCGACCAGGCCGGCCATCTCCCGGGCGTAACCGAACGTGCCCGAGGCGACGGCGATGGGGTTCGGCAGACGCAATCGCCCCAGTTGCACCTCGAGCTGAACGGCAGAAGCGGACACGAGACCCTGGTGCAGTCGGCAAAACGGGCGAGCAAAGTGTTGGCCATTCCACCCGCTCCACAATCTACCGGAGCACCCGGACCCCGGCAAGCACGCCGAGTTGCGGCGCCCGGCTACCTATTTCCAGTCAAGGCCTTCTTGCCGGGCGGCCAAGGGCCGGGCTACTCCGCCGCAGCCACCAGAAAGCGGTAATAGATTTCCGCCGCCTGGCGGACTTCCTGTATGGCGATCCACTCGTCGGCGGTGTGGGCCTGGCTGATCGACCCCGGGCCGAAAACCACGGTGGGAATGCCTGCTTGGGCAAAAAACGCCCCATCGGTGGCGTAGGGCACGCCGATGGTCGAGCAGGCCCCGGCCACGCCCCGGGCTGCGGCGGCCAGCCGGGCGGCCAGCGGGCCATTGCCCTGGTCCGATAGCGGCGGGCCCTGCATGTACGGCGGGTCGTGTTGAACCGGAAAATCCAATCCCGCCTCTTTGGCCAGATACTCGACCAGGTGGCGGTACGCTTCTTCGGGCGTCTCGCCGGGGGCCAGGCGCCGGTCGATCTCGATCGAGCAGCGGTCCGGAACCGTGTTGACGCTCACCCCGCCCCGGATGGTGCCCACGCTGATGGTGGCCGGCCCGCACAAAGGATGCCTGCCCCGCGAAGCGACGACCTCTTTCTGGTACCGCTCGATAGCCACCAGGGCCCGGGCCATCTTGAAAATCGCATTGTCGCCAGCCTCGGGACGCGAGCTGTGCGCCGCCTTGCCCTGCGTATGGCATCGCCAGCGGACCAGCCCTTTGTGGGCAACGACCACTTGCAGGCTGGTGGGCTCGGCCACCACCGCGGCATCGGGCCTGCGCGAGACGAACCGGCTTGCACCCTCCCATGCGCCCAACAGGGCTTGCGCACCGCTAAAGCCGTTTTCTTCGTTGACGGTGCAGGCCATCAGCACCGTGGGGCACCGCACCGGCCGCTTCTCGACCAAGCGGGCGACGGCTGTAAGCATGGCCGCCATGCCCCCCTTGACGTCGCACGCGCCGCGCCCATAGAGCCGGCCATCCCGCACTGTGGGGGTAAACGGGGCGACGGTCATGCCGGTGACGGGCACCGTGTCTTGATGCGCGGCCAGGAGGATCACGCGGCCCCCCTGGTCGGGCTGAGGACGGCCATCCACCCGGGCCACAATGTTCTCGCGCCCTGGCTCGGCCGTCTGCCGCTGGCAGGGCAAGCCCATCCGGCGAAACCACTGCTCCAGAAAATCGGTAAGCCACGCCTCGGCGGTGGCTGCCTCACCACCGCTTTGGCCCATTGGATTGACACTGGGGATCGCCACCAGTTCTTTGAGCAGCTCGACGGGATCGGGCGTCATATGGCGTTTTCCGTTGTCTCTTCTCGACGTCGGCCTGGGGGCGCCTGCCGAGTGCGGCGGCGATGTCTCGGGGGGAGTCGGCGGGGATGCGGCCGACTTGGGGGGTGGGCCTCCCGGCTCATTATAGGCGAAAACCAGCCCAAACCGCTGCGGCCCACGGGTCTTTGGGAGTGAAGGTTGGCCCCCTCGGTCAGGCACCTCTGGGCGGCTGATGCAGTTGGGCCGCGATGTGTCGCGATTATGATACAAATGTAGTCAAACAGACTTATCTCGTGGGGCGTCCGAATGGCATCCGAATCCGGCAAGCGGTGTTTCTGATTGGAAATAAACGCTTTACAGAGATCGCGGACTGTTTCCTTTTCGCGGCACGGCACCTGCAATCGGAATCCCACAGACAACAACGCGGCACCCAAGACGCAGGAGCAAGACCATGTTCGCCGCAATGCTGATGCTGGTGGGAACGGTGATTTCGGTGTATGCGACCCTCGAGTTCCTCCGGCCGGTGCCGCGGAACAACCCCTTCGGCTTGTAGCGCGAAAGGAGCCTGCCCGTGAGTTTCGCCGTACAACTGCTGATCGGCCTGATCCCTTTGTTGGCCCTGGCCACCGCCGTGGCGGTCCGCCCCGAGCCGCGGTCCCGCCGCCACACCGATGTCCATGTGGGCTGAAGCGATGCTCGGGCCGGGTGTCTTTTTCGAGTGCGGGCATCTACCCCGCCTCGGGGCCCGAGCTTGCCCAAAGCCCCTCATGGACCTCCCGGACGGGCGATCCCCGGACCATGCGCATCCATCGGCGCTGCAAGCAAAGCCCCGCCCGCGTGGCCCATCCACAGGCAGCGGGGTGGTCCAGGGGGATATCGATGAACACGCGCTGGCCCACGTGCCGGGCCAGTGCGGCCTCGGCCAGGGCCTGCCCCGCTTCGGTCCGTTTGGCGATCAGCGGGCCGATGTGCCACGCATTGGCACCCGGCCGGACGATGACGTACCCAGCCAGCGGCCTTCCCCACGTGTATTTTTCGGTAGCGTGGCGATCGAGAAGATGCCGCAACAATAGCTCGCGGGGCGTGCCGGTTATCAAGCGATCCAGTTCTATCACCTCGGCCACGTCGGGCCCCGCAATGGGGCGAACCCTGCGGCGGCACCGCAATGGCGGGACAGCGCCTTCCCAGCGTCCCACCTCGTACTCGGCCACGAACCCCAGGCGCTGGTAAATGGGTTGGCCCAGGGGAGTGGCATCCAGGCGCACGCTGGACACGCCCTGGGCATCGAGCCATTCCAAAGCGTGCTTGACCAGTGCGGTGCCGATACCGCGGCCGCGGAGCGATTGCTCCACCAACACCATGGCGATCCAGCCAACGGGGCCGAACACGCAGGCCGTGGTGGTGCCCGCCGGCTGCCCTTCCCATTGGGCCACGAAGCAGCCTGCCGGCTGAAGCTCCAAGAATCGCTGCCAGTCCTCGGCCGTCTGGTTCCACCCCGCCTGCCGGCACAGGTGCAGGCCAAAAGGAATGTCCTCGGGTGTCATCCCACGAAACGCAAGCATTTTTCGCAAAGGCAACCGATGGCGCTGCAAGAGTGCACTCGGCCGTGGCGCCGCATGGGCCAGGTTCCCGGGGCATGGCGGCCCGTTCAGGCGATCGATCGGCCTCCATCCACGGGCAGGCACACCCCGGTTACAAAATCGTTTTCGACAAAAAACAGCACGGCGTGGGCCACGTGTTCGGGCGTGCCCTCACGCTGGACCAAAGTGCCGGCAATGGCCCGCTGGCGTTCCTCGGGCGGCATATCCTCGGGCAGCATCACCGGGCCCGGCAGCACGCAGTTGACCCGCACCCGCGGATTGCGCCGTGCAAGTTCGACGGCCAAGGTGCGGGTCAGGGTGGGGATCGCCCCTTTGGAGGTGAAATACGCCGTGTAATCGGGATACGGCCGGGCGATGGCCCAGTCGCCGATGGTGACAATAGCCCCGCCCTCGGGCTGGGCCGCCATGATCAGCCCGGCTTTCTGGCAGCAGACCAGCGTGCCCA
>JBBIQF010000465.1:0-5354 GCA_037442445.1 Planctomycetaceae bacterium | reverse complement strand
CCGTGGCCGACGACCAGCCCAGGTTCTCGGCCCAGGCCCAAGGCGATTCGAAGACGTACCCGGCCGAGGTCATGCGCTGGTCCGGTGTGCTCCCCCCGTCGCCCACGTGGATCAACTGGCCTGTGGACAGCATCCACTGGCTATGGTCGCGGGCTGCCGCGCCCAAGCTGGGGTTGTAGGCCAGGGGCTGTTTGGGCGAGGGACTGATCTGGTAGGCGGGATCGGTGATCCCCTCATTGAGATCCGCCAGGCCGAGCCAGGCGGCTTCCTCGGCCGGCGCTGCGCGAGCGCGGTTGATGAGTTCGAGCAGGTACTGTTCCAGGGCCGAGGGTCCGGCGCTCCAGGGCCCGGCCGAGAGCAATTGCCGCGTTTCCAGGGCCTCGAACGTCAGGCGGCGACGGCGACGGGTGGTTCCGGCACGGCACGGGGGCAACCCGCCAAACGAGGTGGCGCTCCCCCCTGTTCGGCTGCGTCTCATTGGGAAACTCGCTAGGTCTTGCCAGACCGTTGTGGAATGCGCCCTCGCGAACTGCCGATGAAAAACCTGCGCAGGTACTCCGCGCACGGTGTGTGCTTATTCAAGCCTATGTCACAACGGGTGGGCTTGCCGGGCACGGTACGCCTCCCAAGACCCGAGAAAACCGCAATTTCCGCACAGCCGGCCCTTTTTGCGGATCGAGCCCGGTGTGTTAGCCCTATGGGGTGGGGGAGCGGCCAATTGACGCCGCAGTTTGGGAAAAATATGATGGGTTTTTTGGCCGAATGGACTTTGGTGGAAGAGAAGTCAAGGCGAAGCGGGCAAGGCAGGCAAAGGGGATATGGACCCGCCGATTGGCCGTGCGGAACTCCTGCCGTGGCTTTTTCTGGCTGCGCCCGTCACAAGAGAGGGTTGGCCCCGATGGGTCCGCACGGAAATGCTGTCGGCCATTGAGTGCCCAAGGTGGAGGGAACGGAATCCCGGTTTCTCGCACGCGACCGTTTGAGGTGCGGAATGAAAGTAGGTTCGCAGGTTCCGTTGGCCATCATCGGCATGGCGTGCCGGCTGCCCGGGGCGGACGACCTCGGGGCGTTTTGGCGCCTGCTGATCGAGGGCCGCTCGGCGGTGGCCGAGGTCCCGCCGGAGCGCTTGAATCGCGAACTGTATTACGCGCCTCAGAAGGGCATTACGGGCAAGTCGTACACCAAGGTGGGGGCCTTGGTGTCGTACCCGCCGCTGGACACGCGGCGGTGCCCCATTCCCCGCAAGCTCATGCCCGAGGGCGACGTGGTGCAGCTTGCCATTTGCCAGGTGGCTGCCGAGGCGTGCCGCCACGCGGGCATGAATCCCTTCGACCTGCCGGTGCGGAACGTGGGGGTGTACATCGGGCACACGCTCTCGGGGGAGCTGGCCGGCGACCTGGTTTACTCGGCGTGCGTGGGCCAGGCCGCCCAGGTGCTGCGGCGGATCGAGGGGTTCGATAGCCTGGTGGGCGGCAAGGCCGATGAGGTCATCCGCGAAGTCGTCGAGGCCATCCGCAGCCGGCTCCCGCGGCGGAGCCGCAAGGGGCATCCGCTGTTGCTGGCCAACATTGCGGCGGCCATCATCTCCGAGGCCATGCAGCTTAGCGGGCCGGCCATGGTGGTCGATGCGGCGTGCTCGTCGTCGCTGCAATGCCTGGCCTTGGCGGCCCGGGCGCTTTGCCTGGGCGAGATCGAGATGGCCATCGTGGGCGGGGCCTCCTACGTCAAGAGCGACTCGCTGGTGCTGTTTTCGCAGGCGCAGTCGGTGACGGCGGGGATTTCCTGCCCCTTCGATGCCGGGGCCGATGGCCTGGTGGCGGGCGAAGGGCAAGTGGCCGTGGTGGTCAAGACGCTGCCTCGGGCCCTGGCCGATGGCGACCGCGTGCTGGCCGTGGTCCGCGGTATCGGCGTTTCGTCGGATGGCCGCGGCAAAAGCCTGTGGGCACCCCGCCGCGAGGGGCAGTTGGAGGCCATTCGCCGGGCCTATGCCGGGGGCCTGGAGATGCACCGCCTCCAATACGTCGAAGCGCACGCCACCTCCACCCAGGCCGGCGACGTTACCGAGATGAACGCCCTGGCCGAGGTGCTTGCCCAGCACCTCCCCAAAGGCACCCGCATCCCCGTGGGCGGGGTGAAGGCCAACATCGGCCATACGCTAGAAAGCGCAGGGCTGGCCGGGCTGATCAAAACCGTGCTGGCCATCCAGCACCGGCTCATCCCGCAGCAGATCCACCTCCGCAAGCTCAACCCGGAGATCGACTGGGAGCACGCCCCGTTCTTCGTGCCGACGGAGAACCTTCCGTGGCCCGCGCCGGCCGATGGCGGCCCCCGGCGGGCCGCGGTCAATGCCTTCGGGGTCGGCGGGTTGAATGTGCACGTGGTCCTCGACGAGTTCCACCCCGCGGAATCCCGGCACGTATATCCTGCCGCCGCCACCCCGGGCGAGCCGCCTGCCGCCAAGGAACCGATCGCCATCGTGGGCATGTCCTGCATCTTTCCCGGGGCCCGCACTGTGGAGGCCTTCTGGGACCTGTTGGTATCGGGCAAAGACCCCAAGGTCGATGCGCCGCCGGAGCGGTGGGACGGCTGCGGCCCGGCCGAGGCTGGCGGCACCGCCTCGCCCCTGCCTGCCGGGCGGCGCGGCGGGTTCATCACCGACTTCCAGTATGACTGGCGCAAGCACAAGGTACCGCCCAAGCAGATCGCGCGTGCCGACCCGCTCCAGTTCATGATCCTCGACGCCACGGATGCCGCGTTGCGCCATGCGGGCTACGATCGGCGCCCGCTGGACAAGACGCGCGTGGGGGTGGTCGTGGGGACCATGTTCGGGAGCGATTTTTCCCACGAGTTCCAGATCGCGGTCCGCGGGCCGGAATTCCAGGAGACGCTGGCCAGCGTGCTCCGCCGCCGCGGGCTGGCCGAGGATGCCATCGCCCGCATCTGCCAGAACTACGGCCGGGTCCTGTTCGAGCGCTATCCGGCGCTGTTGGACGAAACGGGCAGTTTCACGCCCAGCACGCTGGCGTCGCGGATCACCAAATCGTTCGACCTGATGGGCGGGGCGCTTACGATCGACGCGGGGCAGTGTTCGGCGCCGGCGGCGCTTTCGGCGGCCGTCGACTGGCTGCGGACCGGCCAGTGCGACATGATCGTCTGTGCGGCCGGCAGCCGGGCCATGGGGCTGCCCACGTTCGAGCAGCTTTCGAAGGCCGGCTATCTGGCCGCGGGCGATCCCAAGGCCCCCTTCGACGCCCACGCCGCCGGCTTTGTGCCGGGCGAGGGGGTGGGCGTGGTGCTGCTCAAGCGCCTCAGCGATGCCCAGCGCGACGGCGACACGATATACGGCATCGTGCGCGGCGTGTCGGCGGCCTATGCCGCTAATGCCCGCGAGGCGCTGGAAACCGCTATTCGCCGGGCACTGCGATCGGCCGGTGCCCAGCCGGAGGATGTCTCCGTGGTCGAGACCGCCGCGGTCGGCATTCCGCGCACCGACCGCCGCGAACTGGCCGCCCTGGCCGCCACCTACGGCCAAGCCCCAGCGCCCGGGGCCGAAGGCCGCAAGGCGCCATTGCTATTAGGTTCCAGCGTGGCGCAAACGGGGCATTTGCAGGGGGCGGCCGGCATGGCCTCGCTCATCAAAGCCGTGCTGGAGCTCGAGCGCCGCCAGGTGCCGCCGATGTTCGGGCTGCAGAGGCCGGCCCCGTGGCTTGCGGCGTTCGCCCCCACGCTAAAGCCGGCCTGCCAGGGCGGGCCGTTGCCCGTTACCCATCCCCAAGGGCGCGCCTTGGCAGCGGTGGATTGCGTCGATATTACCGGGCTGGCTGCCCACATCGTCCTCGAGCGACCGACGCCCGTGCCGCTTGCGGAAATCGGCGGCACGGCGGAACCGGCCATGCAATCGCAGCCTGCCGGAAAACGCGCCAGGCGGCAGCGGGGCCGGGCGGCTGTGGAGCCGGGCCTGAAGGAGGCCGTCGCCTCGAAAGATATGCTACACCCGCTTCTGGCCCCCGGCTCGCCGTGGAGGATCGTGCGCCTGGGGGGGCCCGATTGGGCGGCACTGGCCGAGCACCTCCAAAGCATCGCGCAGAATCCGGAGCCGGCGTATCGGCAGGCCAACGGCCAACCGTTCGGGCCGGCCGACCGCTGCCGCGTGGCCATCGTGGCCAGCCAGCCCGCCGAGTTGGCCGAGAAGGCCCGATTGGCCGCCACCGGCCTCAACAAGCCGGAACTGCGGCCGGTACTGGAAGGCAAGGGCATCTTCCATGCCGAGGTGCCCCGCCAGCGGCCGCTGGTGGCGTTCATGTTTGCCGGCCAGGGCTCGCAGTATGCGGGCATGCTCCGCCCGTTGGTCGAACAGTATGCCCCTGCCGCCCGGGCTATGGAGCGCCTGGATCGGGTGCTCGTGCGCCTGGGCTTTCCCACCTTCGCCCAGGTGGCGTGGGAACAGGGCGAGTCGCTGGGCAGCGATGTGTGGCGCACGCAGCTTTCGCTGTTGGTGGCCGAAACCATCCTCTACAGCGCCCTGGTCGAATTGGGCCTCCGGCCGGACCGCATCAGCAGCCACAGCTACGGCGAGTTTCCGGCTTTGCTGGCCGCTGGGGCGTGGACCTTCGAGGCCGATGTGCTGGCCACCCACGCCCGCTGCCAGGTCGTCGAGCAATGCAAACACGCCCAGGGGGGCATGCTGTCGGTGGCCGCCGGCATGGAGGAAGTGGAGCGGCTGTGCCGGGAGTCGGGCGGGCGGGTGTACGTGGCCAATTGGAATGCCCCGCGGCAGACCGTGGTCGGGGGCGATCACGCGGCGCTGGAGGAGTTCGAGAAGCGGCTGCGGGCCGAAGGCATCGCCGCCCGGCGTATCCCGGTCCCTCGGCCCTTCCACACCCCGCTGATGTCCGAGGTGAAAGAGCCCTTCCGCAAGGCCCTAGAGCACATCCCGTTGCAGCCGCCCCGCATCCCGCTGTTGAGCAGCGTCAGCAACCGCTACGTGGCCGAACCGGATGAAATCCGCGACAACCTGGCCAGCCAGATGGCCACCAATGTGCGGTACGTCGAATTGGTGCGGCGCCTGGCCGACGAGGGCGTGGGCCTGTTCGTCGAAGTGGGGCCCAACCAGGTGCTGACCGGCCTGCACCGCAAGATTCTCGAAGGCCAGCCGGTCGCGCTGGCGGCCTCGGACCATCGCAAGGCGGGCGGGGTCGAACCTCTGCTATACGTCCGGGCGTGCGCCGAGGTGATCGGGGCACTGGACGACGCCACATCGCCGGTGACCCATCCCCTGGAGGCGATGTTCGCGCCGGAGGCCGGGCCCTCGGGGGCTGGCCAGCCTCAGGCCCCCGCGGAAAAAACCGCCACCG
>JBBIQF010000464.1:0-5411 GCA_037442445.1 Planctomycetaceae bacterium | reverse complement strand
ATGCCCGACGGTAGGATCGAGCCCCGCCAGGCCGACCGACTCCTCGAGATCGGCGCCTGGCTCAAGAAATACGGCGACGGGGTGTACGGCACCCGGGGCGGGCCGTTCAAACCCGGACCGTGGGGCGCCTCGACCTGCAAAGACAACCGCATCTTCGTATTCGTGATGCGGTGGCCGGAAAAAGGCCCGCTGGTCCTGCCGCCCATCGGGCAGAAGGTGCTGGGGGCGATCGTCCGCTCGGGCGGCACGGTCCAATGGCAGCAGACCGCCGAGCGGTTGACCCTCGATATCCCGCCGTCGGAGCGCGACCCGCTGGTCACGGTCGTCCAGCTTTCGGTCAGTGGCCAGGCGGTTGACATCCCTCCCGTGGCGGTGCCCGCCTTGAGCGGGGCGGCTTCGGTCCACGGACGCGCCAAGGCCTCGAACGTGTTCCACAACCAGGCGGCGGTCTATGGGCCGCAGATGGCCTTCGACGACGACCCCGACACCCGCTGGGCTACCGACGCCGGCACGCACAGCGCTTGGCTGGAAGTGGACCTGGGCCGGCCCGTCACGGTAAGCCGGGCCGTGGTGCTGGAGGCCTATGCCCCGCGCGTCGAAGCCTTCGAACTCCAATACCACGACGGCAAGGAGTGGGTCACGTTTCACCGCGGCCAGCGCCTGGGCGAGCGGGCGCTCATCGAGTTCGCGCCGGTTTCCGCCCAGCGGTTCCGGTTGAATATCCTCAAAGCCTCCGAAGGGCCGACCCTCTGGGAGTTCCAGCTCTTCGCCAAGACGCTGTAGCCTGCCGCCCGGTGCACCCGCAAACCCATCGGCCACTGGCCATGGCGATGGGAGAGGCGGGCCCTATAATGCCCCCCATACCCGAGTGCAAAAGGGCTTCCGATGCGCAGCACCAAGACACCGGCGGCCGACAGGCACGCCGAGCGCCGCGATCGCTTGCGCCACATCTTGCGCAAGCTGGACGCCGACAGCCTGCTGGTCACGAACTTTACCAATGTTACCTATCTTACGGGCTTTACCGGCGACGACAGTTATCTCTTGCTGTGGGCTGGCGGCGAACTGATCCTCAGCGACGGGCGGTATTCGCTTCAGCTCGACGAGGAATGCCCGGGGGTGGACCGCTATTTGCGGCCGCCGGGGGGTTCCATGGCGGAGGCCGTGGCCAAAGCGGTTCGCCGGGTCGGTGCCCGGCGGTTAGCCATCGAGGCGGGCTCGATGACCGTGGAACTCCGCGATACGCTGGCCGAGGCCTTGCCAAGCGCCGACCTCTGTACCAGCCGAGGGCTTATCGAAGGCCTCCGCCGCGTGAAGGACCCGGGGGAAATCGCGGCGATCCGGGAGGCGATCCGGCTGGCGGAGCGGGGGTTCGAGGCGTTGCGTGCCACGGTGCAAGCCGAGATGCGGGAGAAGGAGGCGGCCGACGAGTTGGAATACCGGATGCGGCGGTTCGGGGCGCGGGGGGCTGCCTTCCCCACGATCGTGGCTGTCGGGGCGCGAGCCGCACTGCCTCATGCCCGGGCCGACCAAGAACGCCTCGGTGCCGCCCCCCTGGTTCTGATCGACTGGGGGGCCAACGGGGGGCTCTACCAAAGCGACTTGACTCGCATTTTGGTGACCGATAGAATCTCGCCCGAACTAAAGAAAGTATATGGAGTTGTGTTAAAAGCACAGCGCAAAGCCATAGCCGCCGTCCGGCCTGGAATCGAGGCGGCCAAAGTGGATCGGCTCGCCCGCCGCGTGATCGAGGAGGCCGGCTATGGCCGGTACTTCGGTCACGGCCTGGGGCACGGCCTGGGGCTGGAGGTGCATGAGGAACCGCGGCTGAACCCCACCAGCCAAACGGTACTGGAGCCGGGCATGGTCGTTACCATCGAGCCGGGAATCTACCTGCCCGGCCGGTTCGGCGTGCGGATCGAGGACGACGTGGTGGTGACGAAGGACGGGCATGAGGTGCTCTCGGCCCTTCCCAAAGAGTTGGACCAGGCAGTAGCAGAGTTGCGTTAACGCGCGGCGCCATAAGCAGCGAGGCGGAGTATCTTTGGGGGGATGACGACCCGCAAACCGAGGGAACGCGTGCATGGCCGAGGGCCCGTCCAGTCCAGAGGTGTTTGACGTCGACCGCATCCGCCGATTCGTCGAGTTGATGCAAGAGTTCGGGCTTTCCGAGATCAACTTGCGGCACGGGGAGGCGCGGATTCAGCTTCGCCGGGGATTTGAAGGGCCGCTGTACACCCCAGGCGGCACACCGGGCCTACCGGGGGTGCCTGCGGTAGCCATGCCGCCGGCGCCCGGTGCGCCGGTGCCCGCCGCTGCCCCGGCGCCCGCCCGGGCCGAGACTCAGGAGGAAGGCCAGCATATCGTAACCATCAAGAGTCCCATGGTGGGGACGTTCTACGCTTCGCCGGACCCCGATTCGCCCCCGTATGTCAAAGTGGGGGACGTGGTGGGGCCCGAGACCACGGTGTGCATCGTCGAGGCGATGAAGGTCTTCAACCAGATCCCGGCAGAGGTTTCCGGGCGGATCGTGGCGGTGTTGGTGGAGAATGGGGCGCCGGTGGAGTTCGGCCAGCCGCTGTTCAAGGTGGACACCCGGCCCTAGCAGGCCGCCCGGGGGCCGGCGTCGGCCAGGGCTGGTACGGCGAGTCTCGATCCCAATTCCCAGCGGACAATCGCGGAACCGATGTTCAAACGCATATTGGTGGCCAACCGCGGCGAGATTGCTTTGCGGATCCTGCGGGCCTGCCGCGAGATGGGGATCGAGACCGTGGCCGTCTTCAGCGAAGCCGACCGGGGCGCCGCGTACCTGGAGTTGGCCGACGAGGCCTACTGCATCGGGCCGCCCAAGGCCTCGGAAAGCTATCTGCGCATCGACCGGGTGATCAGCGCCGCGGAGATCGGCAATGTGCAGGCGATCCATCCGGGTTACGGCTTTCTGGCCGAGAACGCCCATTTCGCCGAGGTCTGCCGGAGTTGCAACATCGAGTTCATCGGGCCGCCGCACGAGGCGATGGCCCTGGTGGGCGACAAGAACGCCGCGCGCAAACTGGCCCGCGAGGTGGGCGTACCCACCGTCCCCGGCAGCGAAGGGCTGGTCAAAGACCCGGAGGAGGCCCTGGCCGTGGCCCGCAAGATCGGCTACCCCGTGCTGGTCAAAGCGGCGGCGGGGGGCGGCGGCCGCGGCATGCGCGTGGCCCTGGACGACGCCGCGTTGCGGGCCGCCCTCAAGCAGGCCGAAAACGAGGCGGACGCCGCCTTCGGCAGCGGCGACCTCTATCTGGAGAAATACATCGAACACCCCCGGCATGTCGAGGTCCAGGTGCTGGGCGACATGTACGGCAACGTGGTCCACCTCTGGGAGCGCGACTGCACCATGCAGCGCCGCCACCAGAAACTCATCGAGGAAAGCCCCGCCCCGCGCCTGCCCGAAAAAACCCGCCTGGCCATCTGCGAATCGGCCGTCCGCCTGATCAAGGCCGCCGGATACTACAATGCCGGCACGGTGGAGTTCATCGTGGACCGCCACGGGAACTTCTACTTCATCGAAGTCAACGCCCGCATCCAGGTCGAGCATCCCGTTACCGAGATGGTCACGGGCATCGACCTGATCAAGGCCCAGATCCGGGTGGCCGCGGGCGAGCGCCTTCCTTTTTCCCAAGAGGATATCCGCTGGCATGGGGCCGCCATCGAGTGCCGCATCAATGCCGAAGACACCACCAAGGGTTTCCGCCCCTCGCCGGGAACCATCCAGCGGTTCATCGCCCCGGGGGGATTCGGGGTGCGGTTCGACACGCACGTGTACGCCGGCTATACGGTCACGCCGCATTACGACTCGATGGTCGGCAAGCTGATCGTGCACCAGCCCACCCGCGAGGAGGCGATTGCCACCATGCAGCGGGCGCTGGCCGAGCTGCGCATCGAGGGGATTCCCACGACGGTTCCCCTGTTGCGCGAGATTCTGGAGCATCCTGCCTTCCTCGAGGCCCGCGTGGACACAACCTTTGTGGAACGAACGTGGCTGAGCTGACCGACGCCGCACGGCCGGCCGGGGTGCCGGCCCCTACCGAGCCAGCGCCGCCCGGGGGCTGCCCGGCACCGAGGGGGCAAGGCCGGGTGCAGGCCCCGGAGGGCTTCGCCACGCTTCGCTGAGAGACGCTGCTTTGCATGGGAGTTGCCACCATGAGTGTTCCTCTTTCCAGCCCTTCGCGACCGGCCACCGAGGTCCAGCGCGTGGCCATCCTGTTTTCGGGCGGCCCGGCGCCGGCGGCCAACGCCGTCATCGCCAGCGCCGCCATGGCCTTCAGCCGAGCCGGCATCGAGCCTTTGGGCCTGTTGCACGGCTATTCGCGATTGATGAAGTACACCCCCGGCCAGGCGCTGGCTGAGGGAACCGACTACGTCCGCCTTGCTGCCCAGAACCTGGAAGGCATGAGAAATCAAGGGGGCATCCTCATCGGCACCTCGCGGGCCAACCCGGGAAAGAACCTCAAGACGCCCCAAGACCTCCAGAACCCCGAGAAGACCGCGCCTTTGCAGCAGGTGTACGAGGCCCTGTGGAGCCTGGGGGCCGACGCCCTGGTTTCCATCGGCGGCGATGATACCCTGACCACCGCCGCCAAGTTCAAGCTGTTCCAGGACCGGCTACCTGCCGGCCAGAAGCGGATCCGCGTGGTCCACGTGCCCAAAACCATCGACAACGATTACGAAGGGATCGACTTCACCTTTGGATACTTCACGGCGGTGGATGTCCTGGCCCAGGAGTGCTACAACCTCTTGGCCGACAGCCGGGCCACGGGCACCTGGTACATCGCCCAAGTGATGGGCCGGGCCGCCGGCTGGCTGGCATACGGAGCGGCCATTGCCGGCGAAGCCAGCCTGGTGATCGGCCTGGAAGACATCCCCGAGGCGTGGTGGACCCACGAGCCGGCCAAGGACCCGCAGACCGGCCAGACCCTGGCCGATGCCCAGGGCCAGCCCGTCCTCCGCAAAGTCTTCCGCCTGGAACCGGTGGTCGACCATATCGTGCGAATCCTCCAGGCCCGCGATCAGGAGGGAAAACCCTACGGCGTCATCGTGCTGGCCGAAGGGCTGGCCGAGTTCCTCCCCCAGGACGCCATCCACGAGTGCCTTTCGGAGTCGGCCTACCGGAGCCTGGAGGTCGATTCGTTCGGCCATTTCCCCGTGTCGCAGTTGAAGTACAGTAGCTATTTGGGCCGCCTGGTGGCCGAAGAATACAAGCGGCGGACTGGCAAGGATCGGCGGATCGTGGGGCTCCAGTTCGGCTATGAGGTCCGCTGCCAGCGGCCGACGGCCTTCGACGTGATCCTGGGGAGCCAGTTGGGGGTGGGGGCCTACCGGGCCATCGCCGAACGCAACCTCGACGGCGTGATGGTCTCCATCGCCGGGCCGTT
>JBBIQF010000463.1:0-5414 GCA_037442445.1 Planctomycetaceae bacterium | reverse complement strand
GCCTTCATCCTGCTGCCGTACTGGCTGGGCCGATACCATCGGTTCTTGGAGTGAGAGCCGATACCAGAGAAACCCTCCTGCCACCCAACCCTGTAAGCGTGGTACCTATCTTCGCAGGGCGAGGATTCTTGCGGTGGACTGGTGGTGTGGCGTCCTGCCACGGACTTTCTTCGGCGGCTTGCGTTTCGGCCGACGCTTATGCTTGAGGTACTTGCGCCGCTCCGAATGGCCCGCCAAGCCCACAGGCGTGGCCCGCCATGGGGGTGGCTGGAGGGACGCGCTCCGTCGCGTCCACAGCCCAACCATTTCGCTTCGGGCGGCGTAATGGCGGAGGCTCGTAAACGGGCCTAACAGGACCGCTTCAGTGCCATATGAGCACGATCCATGGGGCCGATGGAACCCGGCGTAAACGCCGGGCCTATAGGCCGCCTGCGACGGCAAACGCCCGTGAACGGGCGTCGGTCGGCCGCAGCGGTCGATTGACGACACCGGGGAATCCCGCCCAAACCCCACCGGGCCCTTACGGGCCCGGCTCCTAGACCGGCTCGGGGACCGGTGGGCGCACGATGGCCGCGAGCCAATGGGGGGTAATTGCTGGGATTAGAGCATGATACGGTTGATCGAAGCCCTGATTATCCGATGCCTGCGCTACATTTGCCGACCGCTGGCCTCTTCCTCCGGCCCCGCGGCTACAGGATGAACTTGCTGAGGTCCTCGTCGGCGGCGACGTCGCGGAGCCGCTGGTTCACGTAGGCGGCGTTGATCACCACCCGGCCCATCTTCATCTCGGGCGCCTCGAAGCTCAATTCCTCCAGCAGCCGCTCCATGATGGTGTACAACCGCCGGGCGCCGATGTTCTGCGTGGTTTGGTTGACCTGGTAGGCATAGGCGGCCAGGGCATCGATGGCGTCCGGCTCGAAGACCACCTCGACGCCTTCGGTGGCCAGCAAGGCGGCGTACTGCTTGGTCAGCGAGTTGGCCGGCTCGGTGAGGATGCGGACGAAATCCTCCTTGGTCAAAGGCTGGAGTTCCACGCGGATGGGGAAGCGGCCCTGGAGTTCCGGCATGAGCTCGCTGGGTTTGGAGCGGTGGAACGCCCCGGCGGCGATGAAGAGGATGTGGTCGGTCTTCACCCAGCCGTAGCGGGTCTGCACCGTGGTCCCCTCGACGATGGGCAACAGGTCGCGCTGCACGCCCTGGCGGGAGACATCGGGGCCGTGGACGGTGTCCGCCGCCACGATCTTGTCGATCTCGTCGATGAAGATGATGCCCAGGTTTTCGGCCAGGGCCACGGCCTCGGCATTGACCTTCTCGTCGTTGATCAGGGCGTTGGTTTCCTGTTCGAAGAGGACTTTGCGGGCCTCGGCCACCGACAGGTCGCGGCGCACGGTGTGCTTGGGCAGCAGTTTTTCGAACATCGCGTGGAGGTCGATGTCCATCTGCTCCAGGCCGGCGGCAGTGAACACCATGGGGCTGGGTTTCTGCTCGATGGTGACTTCGACGCGGCGGCTTTCGAGTTCGCCGGCGCGGAGCATGGCCTGGAACTTGGAGCGGGTGCGGCGGTAGCGCTCGGCATTGTCGGTATCGGGGCCGGTATCGAAGGTGGCCGGCCGGGGCACCAGCAGGTCCAGCAAGCGCTCTTCCACGCGGGCGCGGGCTTCCTCTTCCACTTTTTTGCGCTCTCTTTCGCGCACGAGGCTGATGGCATTTTCCACGAGTTCGCGGACCATGCTTTCGACATCGCGGCCGTAGTAGCCCACTTCGGTGTAGCGGGTGGCTTCGACCTTGATGAAGGGGGCGCCGGTCAGCCGGGCCAGGCGGCGGGCGATTTCGGTTTTCCCGACGCCGGTGGGCCCGATCATCATGATGTTTTTGGGGGCGACTTCGGCGCGGAGGTGTTCGGGCAGTCGCTGGCGGCGCCAGCGGTTTCGGACGGCGATGGCCACAGCCCGCTTGGCCGCCTCCTGCCCCACGATGTGCCGGTCCAACTCCGCGACGATTTGGCGCGGCGTCAATTCTGCCACGGAAGCTCCTCCACGACGATGTGCGTATTGGTATAGATGTCGATGCCGGCGGCGATTTCCAGGGCGGCCCGCACGATCTCCGGGGCGCTCAGCGAGGAATGGGCCACCAGGGCCCGCGCCGCCGCCACCGCGTAGTTCCCCCCGGAGCCGATCCCCAAGATGCCGTCGGCAGGCTGCACCACTTCCCCGTTGCCGGTCACCAGCAGGATGTGCCGGGCATCGGCCACGGCCATCATGGCCTCCAGCCGGCGGAGCACGCGGTCGGTCCGCCACTCTTTGGCCAGTTCCGTGGCCGCCCGGGGAACGTTTTGCGGATAGTCCTTCAACTTGGCCTCGAAGCGTTCCAGCAGGGCGAAGGCGTCGGCCGTGGCCCCCGCAAACCCTGTGAGCACCCGGCCGTCCATCAGCCGGCGAATCTTCACGGCATCGGCCTTCATGATGGCGTTGCCCACCGTGACCTGGCCGTCGCCTCCCATGGCCACGATTCCCTTGTGCCGCACGGTCAGGATGGTGGTACCGCGGGTTTTCATGTGAACTCCTGCAAGGCGAGGACTCGTCCGTGTGCAAAGCGGCGGCCGGTGCGCCGGTCTTGTTATCGCACACCGCTTTACAGTGAGAATATGTCGGAAACGCGGCGCGCCGACTAGTGGCAGCCGGCTCGTCGAGGACCAACCACGAGCCGAAGGGTTCAACCCCGCGGCAAGCCGCCAACCGGTGCAAGGCGCCGAGCCTGCGCCGGCAGCACGAACTTGCCCGTTCGTCGAGGAGAAGTCATTCACCCCACACGGCCGGCGAGCGGAAGCCGGCGGGCTTGGGGCCTCCCTTCGGTGGCACGGCTTGGGCGGCCAGACGCTCGTACCGCTTGAGCAGCTCCTGGACCTTTTCGGGATGCCGCGGCGCGAGGTTCTGGGTCTCACCGGGGTCTTGGGCCAGGTCGAACAGCTCGATGGCCTCGCTGGCCGGGGCGGCTTTGGCCCGTTTGGCCCGGCTCTTGCCCTTGGGCTTGGCAGCCGGTTCGGGCTTCTGCTCTTCGGCCGTCCCCGCGCCGCCGCGGATCACCAGCTTCCAGGGGCCCACCCGGATCGCCCCGCTGGCCGGTGCGGCGTTCAGCAGGATTTCCTCATGGGGCGAGGGCTTGCCTTCGGCGATCGTCGGCCAGGCATCGCGGCCATCGAGTTCCACGGCCGGAAGGCGGGCACCCGCCAGCCGAAGGATGGTGGGGTACCAATCGACGATGTGCAAAGGTTCCTGAACCACCGTGCCGGGCTTGATGTGCCCTTCCCAGGCGGCCAGGGCGGCCACGCGAACGCCCCCTTCGTACAGCGTCGCTTTGCCTGCCCGAAGCGGCCCGTTATCGGTAACGCGGCCTGGGGCCGGACCACCGTTGTCGCTGGCGAACAAGATCAGGGTGTTGCGGCGCATGTTTTTTCGGTCCAGGGCCGCCAGCACGCGCCCGATGGCCTCGTCCATGGCGGCAACCATCCCGGCATAGGTCCGCCGCGGTTCCGGGAGGTGGGCATAAGGCTCCTTGTACTGCGGCGGCACCTGATGCGGGGCGTGGACCGCGTTGAAGGCCAGATACAGAAACAGCGGCCGGGAAGGATCGTGCTTCTCGATCAGGCGGACCGCTTCGTCCGCCAAGAGGAATGTGCTGTAGCCCTCGTCGTAGCACGCCCGATCGTTCCGGTGCCAGTCGTGGCCGCCGTCGCGCTGGTGGGTGAAGTAGTCGATGGCCCCGTTGTAGTGGCCGTACTGGTGATCGAAGCCGCGGCGCGTGGGGAGGAACTCGGGCCGGCAATGCCCCAGGTGCCACTTGCCGCAGATGGCCGTGGTATAGCCCGCCTCTTTGAGGGCCTGGGCCAGGGTCCGTTCTTCCAGCGGCAGGCCGTATTGCGCCCAGGGCCGCACCACGCCCACCTGCAAGCCGTAGCGCATGGGGTAGCGGCCGGTCATCAGGGCTGCCCGGGTGGGGCTGCACACCGGCTGTACGTAAAACTGCTCCAGCCGGGCTCCCGCCGCCGCCAGCCGATCCAGGTGGGGCGTCTTGATCGGGCTGCCGTGGAAGCCGACATCGGCGTAGCCCAGGTCATCGGCAAGAATGACCAGCACGTGGGGCCTTGGCGCCTGGGCCACCAGCGGCGCCGGACCTGTGGCCCAGATCCCGGCAACCAGTGTCGCAATCCCAAACCAACGCATGGCACAGGTCTCCTTTGGCTAAAGACGTACGGTGATGGCGAGTAACTCGGCTAGCGAGCCATTGGACACTGGTGCAAACGGGCGGTCAACGGCTGTGCCACGGGCTTGTACGATCCTTCGGGGCAATCATGGGGGGCCAAGGGCGTCCTCCACCAGCCGGCGCATCTCGCCCAGCGGCATGGCGTACTCGTCAATCACCAATTCCACCAGCCGCGTGCCCCGGACGGCAAGGACGATGGAGCGGTCCAGCCCAGGCTGGCCGTTTTCGTCTTCCATGACCAGCCAATACCGCATGGCGGTTTGCGAGCGGGCGCGAAAGGGTCGCCGGTCGAAGCGCCGCCCCCGCAGGTGGCACCCTTTCCGATAGGCTTCCGCCTCGCAGACGACGGCTTGGTGGCGCAGCGCCAGGGCCCGGCTGCCGGCTTGCGGGTCGGACAGCTCGAAGACCGTAAGGCGGAACCGCGCCGGGGCGTGGGGGGCCTGGACGTCCAACTGGCGGGCTGCTTGCACCGGCTCGGTGATGGCCTCGACTGTAGCACGGTCCGCCGAGGCATACGCCGCCCAGAGATCGATCTCCCCCAGTTCTTGCTGGCTGACCAGCCAGCCGCGGCGCCTCCAGAGGTCGGCCAGGGGATCGAGCACCGGCGCCAGGTTGGGCCGGGGCGGGGCCACCGGAGCGTACGTCTGGGGCCGGGCGATCATGGCGGTCACGGGGGGTGGTTTTGCCAGCACCTCCCACAGCCGGGCCGCCTTGCCCTGCTCGTAATGCCACTGCGCAAACCGCTTTCCTTCGATGTAGGTGAACTCTTGGCGAGCCAGGGCACCGAGGTGGGCGGGATCCGGAAAATCGGCGGTCTGGCGCGTGAAGATGCGGGCGTACCGGCTTTCGGCGTCGGACCAGCCCAGGGCCTTGCCCACCTCCTGCTGGACCAGCATCGCCTGGCCTTCGATGACCGCCGTGGCCGCCGCCAACGCATCGTCGGTGCTGGCCTTGGCAGACAAAGCCAACAGGTCCACATACTGGGCCTGCAGCGCGTGGGTCAGCTCGTGCGCCACCAGAGTCTTCAAGATTCCGGGGGCGTGCACCGGATCGATGCGATGCTGGCGGAGCGTATCGGGCAAGTCGCTGGGGTGCAGGGCCAGGGTTTCGGCCTGCACGCCGTATTTGCCCAGCAGCTCCGGTGCCAGGCGCTG
>JBBIQF010000462.1:0-5416 GCA_037442445.1 Planctomycetaceae bacterium | reverse complement strand
GCGCAGAGGGCGATCAAACAGTGGGCCGACGAGGCGGCCACCGAGGGCGACACGGCCTGGCAACGCTGGACCCGCCGCGCCGAGGAGGTGCGGGCGCTGTTTGCGGCGCTACTGCACGCGGCCGAGGAGGAGATCGCCCTGGTCCGCAACACGACCGAAGGCGTCACCCTGGTGGCCGAGGGCTTTCCCTGGAAGCCGGGCGACAACGTGGTGCTGCCGGCCGACGAGTTCCCCACCAATCAGTATCCGTGGCTGAACCTGGCGGACCGGGGGGTGGAGGTCCGCCGGATACCGCTGGTCGAAGGGCGCGTGGAGTTGGGGCGCGTGGCCGAGGCGTGCGACGCCCGCACCCGCATCCTCAGCGTCAGTTGGGTCAGCTATTGGAACGGATGGCGGAACGATTTGGACGCCTGGGCCGAGCTAGCCCATCGCCGCGGCGCTTTGCTGTTTGTCGATGGTATCCAGGCCCTTGGGGTCATTCCCCTGGATGTGCGGCGCACGCCGATCGATTTTCTGGCGGCGGACGGGCACAAATGGCTGTTGGGGCCCGAGGGGGCCGGCGTGCTGTACGTTCGCCGGGAGCATCTGGATCGGCTGCGGCCTTTGGGGGTGGGCTGGAACAGCGTGCGCCACGCCCACGACTACCAGCACATCGCGCTGGACCTGAAGCCCAGTGCCAGCCGTTACGAAGGCGGCTCGCGCAACCTGGTGGGGCTGGTGGGGCTGGAGGCCAGTTTGCGCCTGCTGTGCAGTTACGGCCCGGAGGCTCTGTTCGGCCGGTTGGTCGAAGTGACCGAGGAAGCGTGCCAGCGGCTGCAATCCATCGGCGCCCGGGTGCGGAGCGACCGTAGCCCCGCCCGACGCAGCGGCATTGTGCTATTCGAGATGCCCGGCCGCGACCCCCAGGCCCTGCGCCGCCACTGCCTCCAAGAGGGCGTGGTGCTAAGCTGCCGGGCCGGCGGGCTGCGGATCAGCCCCCACGCGTACAACGATTCTTCGGATCTGGCCCGGCTGGTCGAAGCCCTGCGGGGCTAAAGGGGCGGCTTGCCTGCGGCGAAAAGCGCCCTTCGGCCCGGCCTTCACCCGAAACGCCCAAGCATGGTATAAAGGCATACGTGCCGGCCGCCCGATGCCGGCCTGCCCGCTTTCCGGACCCGCTTCCATGAGCGCCCCCCAGCAACATGTCGCGGTTTATCCCGGTTCGTTCGACCCGATCACCCTGGGACATCTGAACGTGATGGAGCGGGCCAGCCGGCTGTTCGATCGGCTGATCGTGGGCGTGGGCGTCAATATGGAGAAGCATCCTCTGTTCGCCCCCGAGGAGCGCGTGGCCCTGATCCGCGAGGCCGCCGGCCACCTGCCCAACATCGATATCCGCACCTTCCGCGGGCTGACGGTCGAGTTCGTGCGGGAATGCGGCGCCCGGGTGATCCTCCGCGGCGTACGCCCCATCACCGACATCGCGGCAGAACTGACGATGATGATGGCCAATCGCCGGCTGGCCCCGGATGTGGAAACGCTGTTTATGATCGCCGACGGTGAGCTGGCGCACGTTTCCAGCTCGCTAATCAAGCAGATCGCACCGGTGGCCAACGACGAAGCCCTTTCGCGGTTCTTGCCGGCCTGCGTGGTCCGGGCATTGCGGGCCAAGATGCGTGCGGGGCACTTGTGACGCCGGGGCCCACCCGGCACGCCCCGCCGCGACGGCCGAACCCCATGCGTCCTGGTCGCGATGGCTCGCTGTGCTGCTTACACGTTCTGTCACGAGGCCATGGCGGCGATGTTCCGCATCACCGTGGCCCACGGCGACGCCCAGTATGCCCGCCAGGCCGTGGCCGAGGCCTGGGACGAACTCGACCGCTTGGAAGAGAGGCTCAGCCGATTCATCCCATCGAGCGACATTGCGCGGATCGGCCGGCTGGCCGCCGGGCAGCAAACGGTGGTCCACCCCGATACGTGGGAATGCCTGCGGATCGCCGCCCGGGTCGAAGCCGCGACAGGCGGGGCCTTGGACGTGGCGTATGCGGTGCGGCCCCAGCACGGCTCCGGGCCCCTGTGGGCACTTGACGCCGAGCGCCCTGCGGCGCGGGCCCTGGCCTCGGGGGTGCAACTGGACCTGGGCAGCCTGGGCAAGGGATTTGCCTTGGATCGGCTGGCACGCATGCTGGCCGACTGGGATCTGAAAACCGCCCTGCTCGATGCGGGCCAGAGCACGGTGCTGGCGGGCGAGCCGCCGCCGGGCCAGGCCGGCTGGCCGGTCTCGTTGGGCCACGGCGCCTGGAGTCTGCGACGGATGCTTTGCCGCGGGGCGATTTCCGCCTCGGGCGCCGGCACGCGAGGCGATCATATCATCGACCCGCGCACCGCAATGCCGGTGCGGACCGCGGCCCGCGTGTGGGTGCTTGCCGCCACCGCGGCCGAGGCCGACGCCCTCTCCACCGCCCTGCTGGTCCTGGGACCCCAAGCGGCACGCGAGTTCTGCCAGCGCCAAAGCATCGAGGCCTACTGGCAGCAAGGGGCCGAGCAGCCGCCCTGCGCGTTGACGCTGGAGCGGGGGCGGGCCTAGAATACTCGGTACTCCGGGCCGCCGGAAAGACAGGGCGGCTCGGGCTGTTCGGCCGCGTTTGCGGGTGTTGCATTGTACCCTCGGCGCTTGCGAGAATCGCCATGACCTTTTTAGAATCCCCGCGCGATGCAGGAGGCCACCAGGCGGGTCGGCTTGCCGACCAACTTTCCCGCCGCGAGGTGCTGGCCTATACCGCAGCCTTCGGTTCCGCCTTTTTAGCGGCCCAAGGCCTGGTGGCGGCCGAGGGCAAGTCGCCGCAGGCCAGCCCCGGCCCGGCCCGGCCGGCCCGCAAGTACGACATGAAAAAATCCATCAATCTCTGGGCACTCCCCTACCCGCAGAAGATGACGCTCAAGGAGTGCTTCCAGTTATGCAAGGACGCGGGCTTCGATGCCGTGGAAGTCAACTACGCCCTGGAAGGCGATCTGTCGCCCGAGGCCAGCCCGGCACACATCAAGGAGGTCGGCCAGTGGGCCCGCAACATCGGCCTGGCCATCAGCGGGGTATGCTCCTTCTTGTTCTGGCCCTACGCGCTGACCCACGAGGACCCCAAACGCCGCGAAAAGGGGCTGGAACTGGCCATCCAGATGGTCCGCGCCGCCCGGCTGCTGGAGACCGACAACGTGCTGGTCGTCCCGGGCGCCACCTACGTCCCCTGGCTGGAGAACGAGCCGCCGGTCCCCTTCGATGTGTGCGAGCGCCGGGCCCGGCAGGCGGTCGAGAAGCTGATTCCCGAGGCCGAAAAGGCCGGCGTGTATCTGAACATCGAAAACATCTTCGTCAACGGCTTCCTGCACACGCCGCAGGAGATGAACGCCTTTGTCGATAGCTTTGGTTCGGACCGCGTGCGGGTGCACTTCGATACGGGCAACATCGCCCAATACCACTTCCCCGAACACTGGATCCCGCTGTTGGGCAAGCGCATCCAGAACGTGCACTTCAAGGAATACTCGAAGAAGGTGCACGAATTCAATCTGCACACCTTCCGGCCGCTCTTGGATGGCACCATCAACTGGCCGGCCGTGATGGAGGCTCTGGACCAAGTGGGCTACCGGGGCTACTTGACGTTCGAGTACTTCAACCCGTTCCCCTATTGGCCCGAGTCGCTGGTGTACCAAACCTCCGACGCTTTGGACCGGATGCTTGGCCGGAAGACATGATCGCGGGCTTGGGCAAACGCCGCTTTGCCGGTCATGCCCATTCGGGGGCGGCCAACCGGCGAACAACCTGGGCGGACCGGTGGCGTGGGGCATGGGGTTGGGCGTTGGCTGCCGGGTTGGTATTGGCTTTGGCCGGGTGCGGTGCGGACGATGCCGGGCCGCAGGCGTTGCCGGCCCCCGAGGCGCCCTCGACGGGCGCCGCCGCCAGCGCTCCGGCGACCCCTTCTGCCGCGTCCTTGCCGGTGGCGGACTGGATTGCCGAGGGGCAACGGATGGCCGACGAACTGGCCCAAACCTTCCCGAATCAGCCCCACGCCCTGGACCTGGCAGCCCGTTTCCACCAGCGGGCAGGCGACCCGCGCAAAGCCCCGCCGCTATGGGAGCGGTATTTGGCGCTGGAGCCGGGTTCGGCCTATGCGTGTTTCTGCCTCGGTTCGGCGGCCTGGGAGCGGGGCGATTTCGACCAGGCCGTCGAGTTCCTGCGCAAGGCCCTGGCCTTGGACCCCGCACTGCCCAATGCACCGGTGGTGCTGGCCGAATCGCTGATGCAACTGGGCCAACCAGCCGAGGCCCTTGCGGCCCTGGAGAAGGCCGACCGGGCCACGCCCCAGTCCATGCGATGGTTCCTCATGGGGCAGGCCTGCCTGCAACTGGGGCGATTTGCCCAGGCCCGCGACCATCTCCAAAAGGCCGTGGCCCTGGAGCCCCAGTTCGCCAAGGCCCATTACGCCCTGGTTACAGCCTACATGCGCCTGGGCGACGTGGCTAAGGCCGAGGAGCATCGGGCGCTGTTTCTGAAATACCTTCGGGAACAGGGGGGTGAACCTGGCCCGGCCCGGGCCACGGGACGCGATATCGAGGCGGAGGAAGTCCGCCGCCTGCTGGCCGAGTTGGCTGCCGGAGGGGCCCGCTGCTACGCCCTGGCAGGCCAGGTGGAAACTGCCCGGCGCTGGCTTGCCCGCGCTATGGAACTCGATCCCCAGAATCCCGCTTGTGCCCGGGCGGCCGAGGCGCTCCGCGAGGCCACCGAGGCACCGGCCCGTACTCCCGTGCCCTGAACCCTCGCCCAACCGCCGGTTCGCTCTCAGAAACACCTGCCATGCGTTGCCTTGCTCCCCAGCGACCGCATTGCCGAGCGCCTGCCGGCCCGTATGCTCTGCCGGTGGCCGCCCGCTTGGAACGGCCTATCTCCAGGCCGTTCTACCGGGCCGCGTGGGTTGCGCTATGCGCCTGGCTAGCGCCCCTTGGACCGCTGGTTTCCGCCCGGGCGGCCGAGTGCCCCATCGTGCTCCATGATGTTACGGCCCAGACCGGCATCACATTCCGCCACACCGACGGTTCCGGCGGGCAGCGGTACATCGTCGAAACCGTGGCCTCCGGGCTGGCCACCTTCGATTATGATGGTGATGGGTGGATCGATATTTATTTCCTCAACGGCCGGCCCCTGCGGGGCTCGCCCCCCGACCCGAACGCCCGCAACGCCCTGTACCGCAATCTGGGCGGATGGCGCTTCGCCGATGTTACGGCTGAGGCCGGCGTGGGCGATGCCGGCTACGGGCTGGGGGTGTGCCTCGGCGATTACGACAACGATGGCTGGCCGGATATCTACGTGAACAACTTTGGGCCCAACGTGCTGTACCGCAACCGGGGCGACGGGACGTTTTCCGACGTGACCGCCCTGGCCGGCGTA
>JBBIQF010000461.1:0-5435 GCA_037442445.1 Planctomycetaceae bacterium | reverse complement strand
GTCCACCTGGTCGCTCGATTGCTCGTTGATGCGGTCGGTGATGGCGATGATGCGGCGGCCCGAGCGGGGGTCTTTGTCCTTCAGCAGCGCCACGGCCTGGCGGATGGCCAGATACAACGGCGTCTCGCCCAAACAACGGAGGCTGTCGAGCCTGCGGAGTAGCTCGTCCACATTGCCGGGGGTCAGCGGGCGCATGTCCCAAAGCAGTTCCACGTCGTTGCCCGGGCGCAGGCCATCGTTGGGCGCTGGCTTGCGCTGGCCGGGATTCTGCGGGTCCCACATAACCACGGTCTTGTCGTCTTCGCCCCAGCCCCGCCGATGCCCGTACACGAAAACGGCCACCTGGTACGGTGCGTTGGGATAATTCGCCAGGTTGCGAAGCAGGACTTTGAAGCTGTCGCGGGCCACGTCGAACCGCGGCTTGACCTCCTCCTTCTTGTCGGCGAACACCGGCGTGGGTTCCGACATACTGCCCGAGCAGTCGAAGATGAACACAAGCGACGTATCCTGGGCGGCCTGGCCGTGCACTTGCACCGTGGGGGGCGGATAGGGATTCCACTCGGTGGCGACCAGCACGCCAGCGGCCGGCGGGCGCAAGAGGAATGGCCAGCTCCGCACGTGGCCGCGGTACAGCACCCGGAGGCGCAATTCGATCGGCCGCTCTTGGGCCGCGGCCGAAAGCGGGCTGCCGTACCGCATCCAGAAGGGCGGTTCCGGGCTGAAGCGCAGCGTCTGGGCCTCGGTTCCGGCAGACCCGCTCTGGCCGGCCGGGCTGCCGAGTTCCACAGCCACCCGGTTGGCAGCGGGCTTGTCCTGCGGCGCCGCCGCCAAAGGCACAACCCGTGCGCCGGTATCCTGGCGCGGCATCTCGACGAACACGGCGCCGGTGCCTTGGGGCAATTGCGGGTTGCCGCGGGCCGTGGAAAGTACGAGTCGCGACGCCGGTTGATAGGGGTCGAGGTCCACGTCTTCGGCTCGGAGTTGGAAGGGGGCCAGGGCCGCCTCGCGGCGCTGGGCCAGCAACCGCCGAAGGCCACCAACCGGATCGCGCACCGCGGGCTCGGGAAACAGCCGCTCGGCCGCCCGGAGATACGCGGCCGCCGCTTGCTCGAAGAACGGCGGTGCGTCGGTCCCGGGCGCCGGGCCCCAAAAATCATCCAGCACGCGCCGGGCATGCCACGCCAGCAGATAATGCAGGTCCAGGCGTGCCAGACGCTGGGAGGGATCCTGGCCTGCCGGCCACGGGGCATGGCGGGGATCGAAGTCCCACAAAGCAGCCGCCGCCCGAAGGGCCCGATCGGCCCGACTGTATCCCTCCCGCGCCTCGACCGCCGGCACCGCCTCTTTCTGCCGCAGCCGGGCCCCGGTTTCCTCCATCCAGCGACCGGCCTGGGCGGGCAAATCGGCCAGCATTTGGCGGAGCTTCTGGCCTTTGGCGGCCACCAGGCGAATCCGCTGGCCCGCGGCCGAGGGTTCGTCCGCTTGGCCCTGAGAGGGCTTGCTCGGGGCGGCCTCGGCCGGGACCTTCGGCATCAAATGCCCGCGATCCAAAAGCACCAGCGCCGGGTGCTCGGGCCTTTGCGGATCGGTCAGCCGCACCAGAAAATCACTCCCTTCGGTCCCGGCCTGATAGGGAGCTACCCGGCGGGGCGCGGCCTCGGCCTTGACCCCCGCCACCGCCCCATGGGAGGCGATCTCCAGGTACTTCGACTCCCGCAGGAAACGCCGCTGGTCGCCGGTCAAAAGCGGCACGCCCAGCACAATGCCCACCTCCTGGAACGTCTGCCAGTGGTTGCCCGCGCTCCGCAGATCAAAGCATGTCTTGCGGAAATCGCTGCCTAGGCCCTCGTCCAGGGACTTGCGGATGGCGGCTTGAAGCCGGCCAATGGCCGGCGGCAGCGGGGCTTGGAAATCATTCTCGCTGCGGGCCAAAGCCGCCTCCACCTCGCGCCCCAACTCGTGCACATCGGCAATGAGCTGATGGAGTTGCTTGAGGCGTTCCGGCCGGTCGGGCACCAATCGGCCTAGCAGCCATTGAGCCAAATAAGGGATTTCGGCAAGCGCCCGATCGCGCAGGGCCAAGGCCTCGGCCAGGACTTGCCCCCGCCGCAGGGCCTCGCCGTAATACCCCCCCTGCCCTACCCCGCCCCCGGCTGCACGGAAACCTTCCCGGGCCACCGCCAGCGCTTCCGGGTTGCCGATGAAGAGCGCATCCTCGGCCCGGCGCCGCTGGGCATCGCCGCGATCGACCCACGGCCCAACCGCGTACTGCACCCGCACATCCCGAGGCGAGGCGGCCTGCTCGGCGTGGTGCCGCACGGCCAACGCCGTGCCTACCAGATTGCCTTCGGCGCTTACAACCTCAGGATCCAAGTACGCCCGCAACAGCCGCAGGAAATGCACCTCGACCAGGGGCGGCGCGGGCGACTGGGGGTCGGCCGGCGCCTCGGGGCGCGACTGGTCCACGTACTGCACGAGCGCATCCCAGGCGGCATTGGGCGCGGGGTGGGTCTGGCACCACTGCCAGGCCTCGGCGGCCACGGCCAGCCGGCGGCAGGTGCCGGCCAGCTTGGCGTCGAACTTGCCCGGCGCCTTGTCCCACGCCTGGCGGAAGTGCTTGCGGTCCTTGTCCAGTTGAGCCGCGTCCTGTGCGCGGAGTGCCAACGGCAAACTGGCGCCTGGGACCTCCTGCCCTGAGGGACGCTCGAGCCGGGCGGCCAACCGGGCGGCTTCCTCCCGCACCTGGTCGAAGGCTGCTTGATAGGCGGGCCCGGCCAGGGCCGCTTGCTCCAGCCACAGCAGCTTCTGCTGGAACTCTTCCCACCCCAGAGGATCGTCGCGCCACGGCGCCTGGGCATACAGCCGGGCGTGCCGCTGCCACAGATTGTCCAGGGCCGACCAGACCACCGCCTTTTCGGCCAGAAGGTTCACGCGGGGCGGCAACTCGGTTTCGCCGCGATACTTGGCATACCCCAGGGTGAAGTCGCGGAATCCCTCCGGCGCCAGCAGCATCGGCTGCTGCTCGTCGCCCCGATACTCCCGGACCCACTGGCTGACGTGCTTGGTGACATAGGCGGCCAGCTCGCGGACCGTCACCCGGTTGTCGCCATTGCCCGGCTCTTCCTGGTCTGCCGCGCCCAATAGCCCCCGATGCACGAAAAAGCCGAAGACCGAGCCCTGCAACTGCTCGGGCGAAGCCCACCCCACCTGCCCGGGGCTGGTCGAGTTCAAGAGCACCAACCCGGGAATGTCGGCCTCCAGGCGGGCCTTTTCCAGGTTGTCGGCAAAACTGTTGTACAAAAGCCCCAGCCGCCAGTTGGTATCCATCCGGTTGCAATCGAGGATTACCAGCTTGTTGGGCGGGATGGCGCGCTCGGAGGCGGGAAACAACCGCCGCAGCACCTCCACCAGCGGCACCCATGTGGCGCTCTGGTGGGCCGACGAGGCAGGCAAGAGCAGGCAGGGCATTCCCTGCTCGTCGGAAACGCCGTGCAGGCTGAGATACACGACCACGGTGTCGCGCTTGGCGAACGTGGCCGGCGGATGAAGGATCGCATCGCGGAGGTCATCGAAAGCGCTGGCATCGGCGGCCGGCAGAAGAAGCTCGAACTTGCGGAAATAGGCGATCCGCTCGCGATCGACGCCGATGTCGGCCAGGCGGTCCACATCCTCGCGGGCCCAGGCATTGGGAGGAACAGCAAGCCCGTAGTCGATCACCGCCACGGCATAGACCGAGGCGATCCGCGGCCGGAAAAACACCCACCATACGAAAAGCGCCACCAGGGCCAGGGCGGCCAGGGAGAAGCCGGCCAGTTTGATGCGGTACCACCGCACGGCACTTTGGTAGGCCCGATCGCCGCGTTGCTGCCACGCCGCGGCCTGCGCGACCGGTTTGACGCCGGGGGCGGGTTTGCCCGGCTTGGCCCGCCAGTCGGCCCGCGACGGGCCCGGCTTTCCTCCCGAGGGACTCGGCCGCATTCGATCCTGCGACATGCTACGCGCTCCCTGGACACCGCTTGCTGCCGGCAACGATGGCGGCCTGGCTGCCGCGCCCGCAGCCATCCGGGCAAGAGCCGCGTGCTGCGGTCTATGGCCCCCACCCTGCGGGGCAAGAGGCCCGCGCTGCGGCACACCATGCCCGCGCTTGGCTACGCACGGGCCACCAGCCCGGCCCGATCGAAATACTGGCGCAGCTCCGCCGGCCCGAACACTTGCCACGTTTCGGGCAGATCGGGCAGCTCCACCAACACCGCCTCGATTCCCGCCAGCAGGCTTTGCACCGCGGCCGCCGGACTATGCGCAAGCATCGCGCTGAGCACGCTCGGCCAGCAACAGCCGATCACCGCGTCTGCCGGTTCCCCGCTCCGCTGCCGGCTGCGGCACACCGCCTGCATGTGCTCCAGCAATGGCCCCTTCTGCATCCGCGAAAACACGCACACCACCCCGTCTTTGCCCCAACCTTGATCGACCAGTTGCGGCCAGTGCGGCAGCTCCTCCTGGGCGAGTACTAAAGGCGATACGCCGGCCGCCACCGCCGGATCCAACCAGCCGAACACGTAGTCCCTGCGCTGCACCCCCTCCGGCACCGGCACCCCCAGATGGTTGAAATCCAACACCAGGTACACCGGGCAGAATTGCGTCAGGCGGACCGCCAGTTCGCCGGGCGTGATCTCCGAAAGGTTGCCCCGCAACAGGGTCAGGCCCGAATCGCAGCGCTCGACCGTGTACGTGGCCGGCTTTTTCGGAGGCGGCGCCTTCGTGGCATAAAAGCTTTTTCCAGCCAGCGATTCCAGTTCGGGGGGCAGGTTCCACGCTTGGGCCGATGTTCCGGGCGGAGGGGCGGCACCGCCAGCCGAAGGGGCGCCTGCCCGGCTGGCCACCCCCCCGGCCGCGGGCCCCGCGGTGGCGGCTTGCGTGCCTCCCTTGGCCGGGACCACGCCAGGAGCCTGGTCCGGCAGCGGCACGCCTTGAATGGCCTTCGGTTCGGGGGCCAGAGGCGTCCGGCGTACCGGGGAGCCGGCGGGGGGCCGCACCGTCGAACTCTCCGATTCCGCCGCAATCGGACTCGGCAGCTCGCCCGGGGGAAAGTCATTGGCCCGGCCTTTGTCGCGAGGCGCAACGGCCGGACTCTCCCCCACACCGCCCGATCCGGCCGCCACAGAACCTTCGATCCGCACCGCAAAGCGTGTCTGGCCGGCTACGATCCGGTCCCCGTCCTGAAGCCGGGTTTTCTGCGATATCCGCTGCCCATTGACGAACGTACCGTTGCGGCTCCCCTTGTCGGTGACGTAACAGCCGGTTGCGTCCGTCTCCAGGAGGAAGTGCGTACCCGACATAAGGGGGTCACGCGGAAAGGACACATCGGCCCATTCGGTTCTTCCGACGCACACGGCCTGGCCAGCGACCAGAGAAATGCGTCGGCTGGCGGCCGGGCC
>JBBIQF010000460.1:0-5444 GCA_037442445.1 Planctomycetaceae bacterium | reverse complement strand
TTCCTGCCCCTCTTCCTCCCCCGACGGACACAAATGGGCTGCCGGAAGCTCCGCAGGGGCCACAAACAGGACCTCGCCCCCGCCCCCACCCGCGTACTCCTCAAAGAAATGTCGGCACCCCTCGGCACTGGACATGAACCGGTGGCCCACCCGGCGGAGCGAATCCCGGCTGGTCGCCCGGGTGGACATCCCCACCTCGGCCCACGCCGGCCAATCGAATACCACGGCCATACACTCCGGCCGCTCCGCCCGAACCCAACTGATTACCTTCGCCATCGCGTCGTTGGCCATCGCATAGTCGCTCTGCCCCAATCCTCCGAATCGGCCCGAAAGCGAACCGAACACCAGGAAGTATCGCAGCGGATCGCCCCGGGTCAATTCCACCAACCCCAGCGTGCCCAGAAACTTCGCCCCCACCGTGCTCGCTACCACCTCAGGGCGCTTCTTCTCCAGCCGCCCGGTAACCTCGACTCCGGCTCCGTGGATGACCCCGACCAGTGGACCGTGCATCTGCCTTACCCGTGCCAGCACCCGCCCCAGCGACTCCCAGTCTCGAACATCGCACACATGATACGTCGCCTCGACCCCTGCCCGGGCCATCGCCGCCAGGTTTCGCTGCACCTCGATCTGCTTCTCCACTTGCTGCCACGCCATGTTGGGCTTCTCGTGCCGGGCGTACGCCTCCTGCATGACCCTGGCCTTTAGCTCCGCTACGGCTTCGGCATCCAGCGAGGCATAGTCGGCCGCCGGCAGCGATGTCGTGCCCACCAGGTGCACCGGTACGTGGAACCGGCTGCCGAGTTCCCGAGCGACTACGGCCGTGATGCCCCGCCCTCCGCCCGTCACGAGCCACGGACCGGCCGGCAGCGATTCGGTCATCGCAGCCTCCAGGGGTGATTCCACAAGCCGCACCACGTGCCGGTGCCCACCCCAATAGGCCACTTCGATCTCCGCATGCCGGCGCACCAGTTCCTCTTGCCCGCCCCGCACCACCGACGCCTGCGCAAGCGCCATCTCCTCCAACAGCCTCTCGGCCACTTCGCCGCTGGCGCAGTCCGCCGGAAAATCGACCACCACCGTCTGCGGCCCCAGCGCCCCTTGGGCCGCCGCCTCCATAAACACGGCCTTCAACAGCCCGGCGATACCCCCTCCCTCGGCCACCACCCTCTGCGGCGAAATCCCGAAATCACCCCCCAGCGCAGTGGCCGCCACCAACGTCGCCCGATCCAATAGCCCCGCACCGCTCACCCGCGCAAACCACTGCTGCACCACCGAGTATGGCCCCAGCAATCCCCGGTCGTATCGGGCAAGCCAGTTCGCGGCGTCCAAGGACCTCCCGGCCGGTTCATCCCGGGCCGATAGCACGAACAAGTGAGGCGCCGGCCCCTCCTGCCAGGCCGCGTCGATCCACGGTGCCGTCTCGGCCGCATCCCGCCCGGCAACCGCCAAGACAGGAATCCCCAAACTTTCGAGCCGCTGCCGCAACGCCGCTGCCGACGGGTTGCTGCCCAGCACCCAAGCCCGGCCAAAGAACCTCGGCATGTGCCGCAGGCGATGGTCCACCGGCGCCGGCACCAGCCGAAGCACATACCGGTGGCACACCTCCTGGGCGATCGAGCTTTCGCTCTCGCCCCGCCCACGCGCCACAAGCGGCGCCAAGCCCGGCGGCACCGAGATCGTCGCCGAACCGCCATCGCATCCAGCCTCAGCAGCCCGAGCGCCGGGCACACTTTCGAACAATGCCCCGGCCTGCTCGGCCGCTGCCCCCGCCACGGCAGGCCGGCTCGACGCCCCGGCCTCCACGCCCCGCAGAAAACCCGCGGCCGCCCACGCCGGCCCAGGATAGGTGTAAAACCCCCGGCCAGCCTTTTCCCCCAAACGGCCTTCCCGCACCAAAGCGGCCAGCACCGCCGCCGGCCGCTCCGCCTGCCCCTTCCCCAATAGCGGCGCCCACTGGGTCATGATCTCGTAAGCGGTATCCAAGCCAATTCGGTCCAGAATGCCGAAAGGACCAATCCGCGTATTCAGCACGCCCATCCACGAGCGGTCCACGTCCTCCACACTGGCCACCTCGTTGCCCACCAGGCGCAAGGCCTCCACCAAAAACGCCCAAAGCATGGCGTTGAACACATATCCCGGGCTCTCCTTGCGCAACACAATGGGGATCTGGCCGATCCGCCGGGCAAAGCCGGCCAATTGCTCGACCGTCTCCCGTGCCGTGCGCGCATGCGGAGCGATGTCCACCACGTTGGCCAGCCACACCGGCGAATGGAAATGCAACGCGGCGAACTGTTCGGGCCGGCCCGTGCTCGCTGCCAGCATCGAAGGAAGATAATAAGAACTGTTGGTCGCAAACAGCGTCCGCGGACCGCACAACCCGTGGAACTGCCGAAACACCTCCCGCTTGACCGACAATCGCTCGGGCACCGACTCCAGCACGATCCCCACCCCCTCTGCCGCCACGGCCGCATCCGTGCTGCGCCGGACCCGGCCGGCCGCCTGAAACGCCTGCCCTTCGCTCAGCCAGCCGGCCGCCACAAACTCGTCCAACCGGGCCCGCATCCAACCGGCCGACTCCTCAAGCGGGCCAGGCGAAATGTCGTACAGATTCACCTCCAGCCCGTACACCGCGCACTGCAAAGCGACCTGCCGGCCGATCTTCCCGGCACCCACCACCAGCACCCGCCCCGCTTGAGCGTCTTCGATCGCCATGCGTCACCGCCTCGACCGATTGGCACCCTGGGCTTCAAGACGCAAGCCAACATCCGCCCCGCCCACAGCAGCCACGGCCCTCTGAACCCATGCGGCCCTTGCGGCCGAAAAACGCGGTCCACGCCGAAACGGCCCACCCAAGCCAGCCGCTATCCCATGCGCCCGCTACTCCATACGCCGCGGGCTGGCCCCCGTCTGCGGCACGTCCCCGTCGATCATCTTCCACCCCCGCGGTACCCGCGGCGAAAACGGGTCCTCGAAAATATCCCGCAGATTCTTGGCGTTGACCGCTACATTCTCCGGCGGAAACTGGTACACCACCCGGCCCTGCCCCCCCGGATCATGAAGCTGAAGCGCATAAGGCAGCATCGCCGTCGTGTCGAGAATGATATCTACCCGCCGAAAATTCGCGGCATCCGCCTGAAACTTCGGATACACCTCCAGCCATATCTGGTTCTTGGCGTCCGCAGGCGTCACAATCCGCATCCAATACCGCTGCTTGAGCTGGTCGGCCCGCGCACCGATAATGAACGGCAACGGCCCGTCCGTGATATTCTTGCCCTGAAGCTCCGCCGGCAACCGCCGCTGAATCACACACCGCTGCTGGTAATCGTACTGGTAAATCGCCTTGCCATCGCAAATCCAGTGCTCGGGCCGGGGCTCCTCGACCCGAAACATCCCCTTGTCGGGTGCCGCGTAGTAAATCTCCCCCTTATCGACGTGTAGAGGCTGGTTGGCTTGGCCCGCCGGAGCAAATGCCGCGTTATACTCCATCCGAAAGAACTTGCACCGAAACGTGCGAATCTGGGCACTCCGCTGCTCCCAAAGCCGCAACACCTGGTCCAACTGCGCCTGCTCCTCCGCCGTCAGCACAAACGGCTCGCGGGGCAATGGCGCCGAGCCCGGTTGACCGCCTTGGCCAGCCCCTTGGCCAGCCCCTTGGCCAGCCACCATCGCGCCCGTCGGCCTGCCCTCTAGCCGGGGATCACGTGGTACAGCCCCTTGAGGGGTACCAGCCTGCCCCCCCCCCTCCGAAGCGTAATAGCCCGGCATCGGACCCCCAGAAGGCCCGGGTGCGTACTGGCCCTGCTGGGTACCTGTCCCACCCGGCGGCGGACTCTGGCCCGCCGCCACGCTCGCAGCCCATCCCGCAATCACCAGCCCCCACACCGCCGAAGTCCTCATACCGACCTCCTTGCCCAGATTACGCAGTACTCCCATTTTTGTCTTCCGGCTGCCCTCCTGCCATCCTGCCCACAACCAATCTCCCCGAAACTCCGCCCAGCATTCCCTTTCATTCGCTACAGCTTTCCCAGCTTTGGCCATTCTAGCACGGCCTCGTTCGACATCCCAAGGGCGAATTCCGCACTGCCCCCCGCAAAAACGTGCGTCAGCCATGCCAACCAAACGGCAGCCCTCTCCTAGCCGATACCCATCGCGGCACAAAGTTTCTTGCCCGTTCGGGGGGTCTCGTGACCTGTTCGAAGTGCCCTCTGCCGCGACGGTGGTGACTGATCGGTTCTGGGGGCTGGAGTCCTCCTCCGGCACGGAAGGGCAGCGACCGCCCCTCGCGGCAGACCCTTTGGCCGCATGGTCTCCCAACCCGGGGCCGCAAGCGGCCTCTTCAGGGCTGCCAGCGCCGCTGGCGTGCTCTCCCCAAACCCTTGGGCGAAGGTCGGCTCCCGGCCTCCGCTCGCGGTGTTCTCGATGGCGTGGACGAAGCGGAAGAATCGGCCGGTTTGGGCACGCGACCCATTGTGGCCGATCCATTTTTGTGGTAGCAATCATGAGACAGGGCCGGCACCTTCTCCCTCAGCGATACCTCCGCCACACACGGCACGCCTCGCTTGGGCCGGCGCCGTAGCTCCGCGCGGCAACAGGAACCTTGGGCCCGTAGCTCAGCGGCAGAGCAGGGGACTCATAATCCCTTGGTCGCAGGTTCGAATCCTGCCGGGCCTACTTTCCTAATCCCGCCGCTTCGGGCCATGCCGCCCAAGGCCCGTCCGCTGGCCTCGGTAGTCGTGGCCAGCCCGTCACCGGTCGATCCCCGGCTGCCCCCGCCCGGCACCGTGCTCCGGCGCCGGTACAAAGGCCGGGTACTTCAGGTCCTGGTACTGGCCGACGGCTTCGAGTTCGAGGGCCGGCGCTACCCGTGGCTGTCGGCCGTGGCCAAGGCAATCACCGGAAGCCATATCAACGGCTATCGCTTCTTCAGGCTTGGGGCCTGGGGCTTAGGGCTTGAGGGGAAGAAGCATTCGCACGTAGAGAACGAATCAGGCCGGTCAGCGTGCGGGCGCACTGCTCATACCGGTCGTTCAACCTCGCTGCCTGATCTTGCCGCAGGAACTCAAGACGATGGGCTAGAATAATGAAATAGCCCAACTCGCGGAGCGAGCCGAATGCCCAATCGAGAAACTGGATGTAGTCCTTGAGGCTCTGGCGAGCGCAGCCCTCCACGATGTTGGCCGCGACAGCGACGGCAGCCCTTCGCATCTGCCACGTCAGACCGAAAAGCTCCGCCCTGGGAAACCCGCCGGTGGCTCGATACACCTCGACCGCAATCGCGTCGGCCAACTCGAACGGGCGCAACCGGTGTTACTGGCGGGAAAATCAAAACGGGGGCGGAGTGGGATTCTTGGCGGGGTGGCGCGCGGACCGGCAGTGATAGCTGGAGGCTCGCCATTGGCCCCCTTTACCCGGGTCGCTTCGCTTGCCACCCTGTGCCGCAAGGG
>JBBIQF010000459.1:3160-5448 GCA_037442445.1 Planctomycetaceae bacterium | reverse complement strand
GTGCCGCCGCCGTGCCCGCATCGCTCCACGCCCAGCCACGGCAAGACCGGCAGCCCACCTGGCGCTGCTTGTGTCAACTGGCGGGCCCCCGGCGGATGGCTTCCTCCCGCGCGATGCGGCACCATTGCACCACGTTTTCCGGCCGGCCGCCTATGGTGTGGTTGTCTTTCATGATGATCTCTACCACGCAGCCCCGCGTCACCTCCAAAGCGTGCCGCAGGTCGCGGCGGATCTGCGCCTCGTCGATCCGCGGCACCGCCAGGGCCGCCGGGTTCGGCTTGTAGGAAAGGATGTAGCGGTCCTCCAGGAAGCCGGCCATCTTCTCGAGATCGGCCCAAGGCGAGCACGACACCCGCCGCAGGTTGTGGTGCTGGCGCACCACGTGCCAGCGGCTGTCCAAAGGCTCGCAACACCCGTAACACGTCAGGCCGAAGCGATCCATGATCCGCTTCTCGTGGACGAATACGAACTCCTCGTACATGGCCGGCGACACGTTGACGGTCTCCTGGCTCTCCGTGAAGCCCCACAGGTCGGCGCAGGTCACATGGCCGCAGAACCCCGGCCGAGGCAGCTCCCGTGAAAACCCGAATCCCCCCGACCCCACATAGGTGCCGTCGTTGTTCAGGCTGAGCAGGTTGTTGGCCTCCAGATAGTCCAGCTTGGCCAGGTAGCCCTGCGAAATGCGGCGCAGCAATTCCTTGAGTTCGGCAGGATGGTCGTGGAAATCGCACAATAGGTTTTGCAGGCCCCGGAGCGTGGCGGCCGGCCACGTAACGCCCAGCGACCACCACCAGCACCCTTTCAGCCGCACGGTCAGAATGCCCTCGAACACCTCCCGGGCGATGGCCACTGTGCCGCGGGTCGTTTCCCAGTCGATGGTGAACTGCGGCGGGTGGATCCGGCACAGGTCGGCATAATCCTTAAGCGGCGCTTCCCAAACGTATGACCCGGCCGCCGAGGTCTTGTGATAGACCGGCGCAAGCCCCCAGTCGTCGGGCGAAACCGTGTAAGGAACGTCGAAGAACGGCTCGACCGGCTTGTCGTCGCCCATCTCTTCGCCCCAGAAAATCTCTTTGCGCAGGTCCATCTCCCAGCGGCGGGCCAGCTTGCCGCGGCACTCCATCTGCGCCTCGGTGATGATCTCGTTCCAGCCGTTTTCCGGGTCGCAGAAAACCAAAGGACGCACCCGCTCCAAAGCATTGTGCCGCGCCCACAGCTCCCGGATTTCGCGCATGCGAGAACTGGCCGCGATGTCGGCCACGCGCTCGGCCAGGCGCCGAAGGACCGCACGGTCCTCGGCGCTCATCGTCAGGTCGGCCGGCTGGAACCCCGTGATGATCTTGCCCGCCGCGGTCTGGTCCAAGCCGGTCGAAAGACCGTTGCCATAGTGCTCCACGGTGCGCCCTCCGCGCCAGGTTCACAGCCCACTGAGGCCCCGCCTGACCGATAACCTGACGAGCAAAACCTGGCGCGTCAAGGGGGTAGGCAGTACCGCGGCTCCGATCGAGCATCCGGGGACAGCATAGGCCGCTGCCCGGCCGCTCGACTCCTGCCAGACGAGGCCAAGCCGGGTTAGCGCAGCACGTGGATAAGTGCCCCCAAACGCTGGCCGGCAAGCGATGCGCGGTACAAGGCGGCCCCGCTGACCGGCGGCCGAGAAATTTCGCCCGGGCTGGACGCGGCTGGCCGCTAGGGCCTGGCGGCCTACGGCACAGCGCCAGGCCGAGGGGGCAAGGCGGGCCGGGCGCTACTGGGCTTCCACCCCTGGCCGGTTGTGCCTCTTGCCGCTTGCGGCGCTTTGTCGGCCGGCTTGGGGGGTGCCGGAGGCAGGGCGTCGCTGGGCGAGGGGCTGGGGCTTGCGGACGCCTCGCTAACCGGCATCCCGTCGATTTCGTCCGCGCTGGAGTGGGAGAGGATCGAGCCTGCCCGGGCGTCCGAGCAACATTGGGTACCGTAGGGACCGCTCAAGACCGGGCCACACTCGTCATAAGGGCTTGCGCACATCGCGCAACCCACGACAGGGGGCAGGGCGACCAGAACCGACCAGACAAGCAATCTGCGTAACATGGGCAAGGCCCGCGGTCTGTGGAAAACACGAAAGGAACTCGGCCGAAGGTATCCCGCACGCCAATAGACCGATGCGGGGCCGCGCCGGAGTACTTCGGCAGAAGAATCGCTACGGGCCGCATTTTTTTGCCAAGAAGTACAATAAGCCGGACCCCGGCGTACCGGAGGTCCGGCTTAGATTGCGCAGCTTACCCACGTGCGACCCACAGGGAAGGTCGCCG
>JBBIQF010000459.1:0-3150 GCA_037442445.1 Planctomycetaceae bacterium | reverse complement strand
ATTCCGCCGCTCCCCCCCGCCCCCCCCCCCGGGCCGGGCCCCGCGGGTGCCGGGCCGCGCCGGCCTCCGCGGGGGGGGCAGGCGGAGCCGCGGGAGCCGGAGCCGGCGGAGCCGCAGGCTTGGGCGGAGCGGCGGGGGCCGGAGCCGGTTGTGCCGGCTTGGCCGGGGCCGCTGGAGCCGCAGTCGCCGGAGCGCAGGTCGGCGGTGCGCAGGTTACCGGCGCGCAGGTCTTCGGTGCGCACGTGTCCGGGCAGCACGTGCGGACCCGGCGAACCCGGTGGCAGGTCCGCGGTGCGCACGTATCCGGGCAGCAGGTCTTGGGAGCACAGGTCGCCGGTGCGCAGGTCTTCGGCGCACATGTCGGCGGAGCGCACGTTGCCGGTGCGCAGGTCTTCGGAGCGCAGGTGTCCGGCACGCAAGTGCGGTCGCGGCGCACGCGGTGGCAGGTCTTCGGAGCGCAGGTGTCCGGCACGCAGGTTGCCGGGGCGCAGGTCGCCGGCGCGGCCGGGGCGCAGGTCTTCGGCGCGCAGGTGTCCGGGGCGCAAGTCCGGGCGAAGAGCCCGGCTTGGGCCACCACGGCCAAGCCCAGCACCGCCAGGAAAGCCGCGGCACTGATCAGGTAGGTTCGTTTCATTCCAGAATCCTCCAACTCTTACAGGTACCGTAGCGTTACGGAATACACGCTCGCGCCGTCACTGGTTCCATGCTCCTCACCCCCGGACGGCAAAGGGACCAGGAGGCACCTCGGAACGTCACGGCTGTGCCATGCCGCCCCATTCGCCAAGCTCCCCTGTTCAAGCTTTGCGGTCTAGGCGGACGGCATCACCTGCACAGCATTGAAGGTTAGGCTAACATCCCCGTTTCCGTTGTCAAGCGGGGGGACCAGCGAAAATGCCCGCATTCGGAAAATCGGGCATGTTAGGGGATTTGCGCCAAATGAACGCAAAAGTCCAGAGAAATCCCCTTAGGGTATTACCCCAGTCCGCCCATTAGACGGCTAATATCCCGCCCATGCGCGGGCATCGGCACGGCAAAACCCCTTGGCGCGCCAAGAGTTAAAGCGAATGCCCCAATTGCCGCCCGTTCCCTTAACTCTGGGGCGCAGCCGCCAAATGCCCTGAGACCGCCCCGTCAAGCCTGCGTCACAAGAACGTGGCAAAAATTTTTCCTAGCGACGGACCGATTCTTTCGGCTCGGACGTTTGGGCCGCGTGGGCCGCCTGTGTCTCCGGATTCCCCTGGTCGGCTTGGGCCGGCTGAGTTCCCGGGTTCCCCTGCGCGGTTTGAGCTGCCTGCGCCTCGGTCCGCTGGCGGATCTCTTCCCTCAAGAGTTCCAGCTTGCGCAGGGTCTCTTTCGGGTTCTCGAAATCCAAGAGCAAGGGGTCTTCGCCTTCAAAGACCGTGGCGGCCATGCCCGCAATCCGCCACCCCTCGCTCTCTTTGCGGAGCATCCACGTGATTTCGTCGGTCCGCGGTTTGCCTTCGCGGTCCAAGTCGGTCCACTTGCTGGCCACCCGTGCCCCATCCTCGGCGAGGTACTCGGCTTTGCCCACTTCGAAACTCGCCGTGTCGCTGCCCGGCGGTGCCACCTGGATGTCTTCCATTTCCTTGATCTTTTCGCGGGCCAGGCGCGTGAACATCGCCTCGGTCTTCTTGTCGTCGCCCGTGCGAACGGCCTCGAGGAACTCGCGGACCGCGGCTTCCGGCCCGTCCGGAGCCGGCGCCGATGTCCCAGCCACCGCTGCCTTTTCGGCGGCCGGAACCCCCGCGTCCGATGTGCCCTGCGAATCGGACCGGCCACAGCCCCAAATGCCCGTCCCTGCCAAGACCACCAGCGGCACAACCAACTGGGCCAAACGCATCCGAGCGTCCTCCTCCGCCAATGCCCACCATTTTGTGGCACTCGGCCCGGCGTCCCTACCGTTGGACACCACCTCGGGCCAGCGGGCGGGAGTGTCGCACGAGGGGCCGATCGTGTCAAGACCGGCCACCGACACCCTAAAACTAGCGGGTCCGAATCCCGACGAAAGTGTGCAGCTCCATGGACCCCCTGTTTGCAAGCGGCCGGGCGACGCGGTCCTCCCAGTTCACTGGCGCCGGGCCAATTCGTTGCGGAGCAGCTGCCGGAGTTCGCCCACCGTGGCGGCATGAGCGGGGTCGCGAGCCAGATTGTGGAACTCCTGGGGGTCGGTCTGGTGGTCGTACAGTTCGACGCCTGCCCGGCCCTCGTCCCACTCAGTGTAGCGCCATCGTGCGGTGCGAATGCTGTAGCCCCGCAGCGCGGGCTGCCCCTTGCCGCGGCCGCGCTGCACCTCGGTCAATGCGGCCTGCCGGGCGGGGGCCTGGGGGTTATCGAGTTGGGGGACCAAGCTCCGGCCATCCAGGCCCTTGGGCACCTCCAGCCCGCACAGTTCGGCCAAGGTGGGGTACACATCGACCAACTCGACCAGCGCAGCGCTGGCCTGCCCGTTGCCTTTTCTGCCGGGTGCGGCGATGATGAGCGGGGCTCGGGCGACCCCCTCAAAAAGGGACATCTTCTGCCACAGCCGGTGCTCCCCCAGGTGGTAGCCCTGGTCGCTCACGAAAACGACGATGGTGTTGTTGGCCAGGCCCGACCGGTCCAGGGCCTCTAGCACGCGTCCGAGCTGGGCATCCATGAACGTGATCGCCGCGAAATAGGCTTGGATGGCCTGGCGGCGGAGTTCATCGGACATCTTGCGCTGCTCGGGCAAGTCGTTCAGCGCAGGGCGGGGGATGTCGTCCCAATCATCGGCCGGAACCTGCGGCAGAGGAATCTTCTCGAGCGGGTACAGGTCGAAGTACTTTTTTGGGGCCACGTAGGGGGTATGGGGGCGATAGAAGCCCATGGCCAGGAAAAACGGCCGGTGGCGGTTTTCTGCTAAGAGGCGGATCATGGCCGAGGCCCCTTGGCCGTCGGTCTGCTCCAGGTCGGTCCCCTCGGCGGCCATCCAGCTCAGGGTGCCGCCGAACCGGCCGGGGATGAGGCTGAAAATGCGGTCTTCTTCATCCTTGTCGCGCCCGCGGGGATTGACCACGTGGTCCCAGGAAGGCGGGTCGTCCAAGCCGCTGGTGCCGATCTGGCCCGGCACGCCGTAATGGAAGATCTTGCCGACCCGCGCGGTGAAATAGC
>JBBIQF010000458.1:0-5460 GCA_037442445.1 Planctomycetaceae bacterium | reverse complement strand
ACGGAGCGTGGCCCTCCACCTTGGAGGGACGCGCTCCGTCGCGTCCCTGGCGCTCTGTCGCGTTTGCCGCCCTCCGATACTCGTCGTACTCCGCACGCTGCTTCCCCTTGAGCATCCGGAAGGCCCCGGGCCGTGCACAGTTACGGGCTTGTCCGCCGCTTGACGGGCCGCGCCATGACGACTACTGTAGCAGCGCTCACGGGGTTTGCAGAGTCTTGCACGAAAGGCGGAAGCGATGATGCGCTACACCCTCAGCCGGCGGCGATTCGTTCAGCGGACGTTGGGCGCGGCATGGGCGGTCCCCCTGGTGGTGCCGCGGCACGTGCTGGCCCAAAGTGGCAAGACACCCCCCAACGAAAAGCTGAACATCGCGGGGATCGGGGTGGGGGGCATGGGCCATGGCGACCTTTCGGCCGTGGCCAGCGAAAACATCGTCGCCCTGTGCGATGTGGATGCGCGGCGGGCAGCCTCTTCGTTCCAAAAGTGGCCCAAAGCCGCCCGCTTCCAGGATTTCCGCAAGATGTTCGACGCCATGGAGAAGCAGATCGACGCCGTGGTGGTGGCCACCCCCGACCACTGCCACGCCGTGGCGGCCATGGCGGCCATCAAGCGCCGCAAACACGTCTATTGCGAGAAGCCGCTGGCCCACTCGGTGTACGAGTGCCGCGCGCTGGCAAAGGCCGCCCAAGAGTACAACGTGGTCACCCAACTGGGCAATCAGGGGCATTCGTTCGAATCGATCCGCATCTTCTGCGAATGGATCTGGGACGGGGCCATCGGCAAGGTCCACACCATTCACGCCGGCTGCGCTGCGGTCAACTCGGGGATCGACCAACTCCCCCACCTCAAAGAGAAACACCCCGTGCCGCCGGAGTTGAACTGGGACCTGTGGCTGGGGCCGGCGCTAGAGCGGCCCTACCACCCAGCCTACTTGCCGGGCAGTTGGCGGGGCTGGGTGCCCTTCGGCAATGGAACCGTGGGCGACTGGACCTGCCACGTGGTCGATCCGGTCTTCTGGGCCCTGGACCTGGGCGCCCCCACGACCATCGTCGCGCACGTGAAAGACTACGACCCCAAGACCCAAGGCGATGCCTTCCCCAAAGGCGAGATCATCACCTACGAGTTCCCCGCCAAGGGGGACCGAGGACCTATCACCATGCACTGGTACAGCGGCACCGAGCGGATTCCCCGGCCGGCCGACCTGGAGCCTAACCGCAAGCCCGTCGAAACCGGCGCGATCGTGCTGGGCGATAAGGGCACGATCATGTACGGCTCGCACGGTGCCGGCGGCGTGCGGATCATCCCCGAGTCCAAAATGCAGGCCTACAAGCGGCCGGAACCCAGAATCCGCCGGGTGCGCGGCCATCATCAGGATTGGCTCGACGCCATCCGCAACGGCAAGAAGGCCGGCAGCGATTTTTCGTACGGCGCGCCGCTGACCGAGATCGCCATGCTGGGGGTCATCGCCATCAAGTTCCCCGGCGTCAAGCTCCAGTGGGATGCCCAGGCGATGAAGTTCACCAACTGCCCCGAGGCCAACCAGCACATCAACCCGCCGTACCGCACCGGGTGGTCGTTGTGAGAAGGGCCGTGGACCACGGCGGGCCGGTGTGCCGGGGCTTCGCAGAAGCGGTGCCCGGTCGGCCAGATGCGGCACGGCTTGCATCGCGGCACGCCGTGGCACACCGCCCCCCCGTAGAGAGGATGCCGATGGCGGAAATGCCTATCGAGGCCGGCGAGACACAATCGCCGTATGACGCGCTTTTGGTGGTTTCGTTCGGCGGACCGGAACGCCCCGAAGACGTGATGCCTTTCTTGAAGAACGTGCTGCGGGGCAAGCGCGTGCCGGCCGAGCGGGTGGCGGAGGTCGCCCGCCACTACGAGTATTTCGGGGGCGCCAGCCCTTTGAACGAGCAGGTCCGCGCCCTGTTGGCCGCCTTGCTCGCCGAGCTGAACGCCCATGGGCCCCGCCTGGCGGTGTACTGGGGCAATCGCAACTGGCATCCGCTGCTGGAAGACACCGTGCGCGAGATGGCCGAGGATGGGGTGCGGCGGGCTTTGGCTTTCGTGACCTCGGCCTTCGCCTCGTATTCCGGGTGCCGGCAGTATCTGGAGGACATCGAGCGCGCGCGGCGCTCGGCCGGCCCCCAGGCCCCGGCGATCGACAAACTGCGGCTGTTCTATAACCATCCGGGATTCATCGAGGCCATGGCCGACCGCGTGCAGGCCGCCTTGGCCACCGTGCCCGAACCGCGCCGCAACCGCGCTGCGCTGCTGTACACTGCGCACAGCCTGCCTTTGGCCATGGCCCGCCAATCGAAGTACGTCGAGCAGTTGCACGAGGCGTGCCGGCTGGTGTCCGAGCGCTTGGGGCGGGCCGAGTGGCAGTTGGCTTTCCAAAGCCGCAGCGGCCCCCCGCACCAGCCATGGCTGGAGCCCGATGTGGGCCAGGCCCTCACCGAACTGGTCCGCTCGCATCAGCCCGAGGAAGTGGTGGTGGTCCCCATCGGCTTCGTGTGCGAGCACATGGAGGTGGTGTACGACCTGGACGTGGAGCTGGCCGACTTGTGCCAGCGCTTGGGCGTTGGCTACCTCCGGGCCGCAACGGTCGGCACGCATCCCCGGTTTGTGCGCATGATCCGGGAGCTGATCCTCGAACGGCTAAACCCCGGAACCCCCCGCCTGGCCTTGGGCGATTTGGGCCCTAGTCCCGACATGTGCCCCGAAACCTGCTGTGCACGACCGGAGTCGCCGTGAACCGGCGCCGAGCACGCCAGCGCGGCCAACGATGGCCCCTTTTCGCGCACCTGGCTTCTCCCCGTATGCCAATCCCGTAGATGGTGTGGAGCGCCTACGGCACAGCGAAGGTGCAACAGACGGGCGTCTGCCCGCTGCGGGAAGAGGGCGCGTCCTGCCGGGCTAGGATAGTGGGGCGGATCGACACGAAGGATGGACGCGGCAGGACGCGCCTTCGTCCCGCTTGGGCGGTTTACGGGGCCGCGGGCTTTGGCGAAGCGGCCGGCGGGGAGCTTAAGGCCGATTCCTCGCTGACCACATGCAACACGAACACGACCACGCGCTTGCCGCCGGGCGAACTCGGCCGGGCCGCCTTGGGCGTCTGGACCACCACCGACCGGAACGCCTTGGGTTGTGCCCGCAGTTGTGCCAGGGCCGCCTCCAATTGTTCGGGGGTCGCCTCCACGCTGACGAAAATGGGCTTGCCTGCGACCGCCTGGGGCGAGACTTGGATGCGGTCCGAAGCGCGGCCGGCTAGCCGGGCCAAAGCACCGCCCGGGTCGTTGCTGACCGCCTGCGGCCGGAGTTGATGGTTGGCCAGCACCTGTTCGAAGGTTCGGCTCCGGGCGGCTTCGGCCGTTACCTCGCACAGGACCACCACGACGTCGTCGGCGACGACTTCGGCCACCTGGCCGGCATCGGGCGACGGGCGCCAGCCTTCTTCCGATTCCGGCCGTGAGGCCGGGGGCTCTTGGCGCTCGGCCACCTGGCGGTCGGGCGGGGGCGGGGCAGCGGGCTTCTGGCTGACCTCTTCGGCGGGCCGGCCGTGCCACAGCACGATCATCAAAGCGGCGGCGGCCGCGACGGCCGGCCAGAACAGATTTCGCGGGCGCACCAGCCGGCCCGCCAACCGTTTCCATCCCCCGGCCACAGGGCGCAATTCGCCAGGCCCCGCCACCACCGGCTCGGCCAGCATCCGATGTTCTGCCAGGCGGAGCACCCGATCGCGGAAATCGGGCTCCAAGCGTTCCAGGGGGAGCGATTGCAGGGCGGCGCGCAGGGCGCGGAAGTCGGCCAGGGTCTGCCGCGCTTCGGCATCGGCGGCCAGCAGCCGCTCTACCTCCTGGCGTTCATGCGGCGCCAGCTCGCCATCGAGATAGGCGCTGAGCATCTCGTTTTCGCATGGCCGATTCATGACTCACCCCGGTGGGTCCACTCCTTTGGCGGACGGCTTGGCTCTTTTGGGTTCTTCGGCTGCTGCAATGGCGAGGGATCAATCCTCGATGGCCAATACCTGTTTGAGCGACTGGCGGAGCTGGAGGCGGGCGCGATGCAGCCGGCTGCGGACCGTGCCTACCGGCAGCTCCAGGATTTCGGCAATCTCCTCGTAGCAGTAGCCCTCCATTTCCCGCAGCACCAAAACGGTGCGGAACTCTTCGGGCAGCGCGGCGATGGCTGCCTGTACGTGCCGGCGGCGCTCCTCTTCCTCCATCTGTTCCGGCGGGCCCGCCCCTTTGTCGACGGGTTCCCGGCCAAAGGAGTCGCGGACCTCTTCCACGGAAACGGCCGGCCGCCTGCGCCGGCTCAAGCTGGCCGCCGCATTGAATGCAATGCGGTACAGCCAGGTGTAAAACGCACAGTTCTGCTGGAACGTCTCCAGCTTCAAAAAGGCCTGAACGAAGGCGTCCTGCACCACGTCGCGGGCATCATCGCGGCTGCCCACGATGTGCACCATCGTGTTGTACAGCCGATCCTGGTACTTCTCCACCAATTGCCCAAACGCCGTGGATCGACCCGCCAGTGTCTCGGCGATCAATTGGGCGTCGTCGTTCACGGCTCTTCCACGGAGTTTGGACGTGCCAGGGCACCAAGAAGTTCCCGCCTGCCAGAGGCCGCCGCGGCACCCCCCGGGGCAGAGCGGCCCGAGGTCTGCCTGGCATCCATCTTCCCGTTTGCGGGTACTTGTGTCAAACCCTTGTGCGGAACCCAGTTGTGGCGGGGGGCATCGCCTGCGAAGGGCGCATTTCACCCTCGATATGGCCGGGTTGGCCTCGCTAGGAATAGGTACGCCTGAGTCGTTTGCGGGTTTTGCCGGCGGAAACGGGGGTGAGGCAAATGCCTAGGGAAGGTGGCCCACCCGGGGGCGGATGGCGGGGGAACGCCTCGATCGCCTCGTCTGTTGCGCCTCCGGGGGCCCCACGGGGCGAGTGGGGGGCGGGAAGCAAGCCTCGCCTGGCGACGTGGAGGTTTTTTGCCGGGGTTGTTGACGGGCTTGGAGCGAGTTCTTATATTCGTTGCTCATCCAGAAATCCACTAAACCGCAGCATCGCGAACCGCCGCGGGGCAGGCCGTGCCCCGTCGCAGCCGCCTGCGGCGCTGTGGAACTGGGCCCACACGTTCGGGAAACATCCAACCCCAAGCACGAACAGGCCGGCGGATGAACCACCTCACACGTCGGGATTTTTTGGGCGCGGCTGCTGGGTATCTGGCGGGGTTGTCTGCCGCGGGCCCCCTGCTGGCAGGGCTGCGAATCCTGCCGGACATCGACAATCCGCTGGATTTCTATCCCTCGCGCGACTGGGAGAAGATCTACCGCGATCAGTTCCACCACGATTCGACGTTCCACTTCCTCTGCGCCCCCAACGACACGCACAACTGCTTGTTGACCGCCTGTGTCAAAAACGGCGTGGTGACCCGCCTGGGGCCCAGCTACGGATATGGCGA
>JBBIQF010000457.1:2115-5461 GCA_037442445.1 Planctomycetaceae bacterium | reverse complement strand
ACCGGCTGCTGAGCTGTTTCCTCAGCGATGCCGAGTACCGTGCGATCCTCAAGATGCCGATCGCCGCGGTGCTCCCTTTGTATTCGGTCGATAGTTCGCCGCGGGACAAGGCCTTCGGGGCGGCGCTGGCCCGGCTGCTCACCCGCGACCTGATGCTCTTGGAGACGGTCAGTTTCCACGGCCCGGAGGATGCCCCCACGCTGCCGTTCGAGGAGGCGGCCGAGCAGTATCCGCGCCGGCCCCGCCGCGTCACCTGGATCAGCGGCATCGCCCATATCGAAGAGGGCCTGTGCAAGGTCGATTTCCGCATTTTCGCCCCGGGCAAGCCCATGCACCAGACCGAAGTGCGGGGCTAGATGTTCAAAGATTTCGTGGCCGAGTGCGCCCTGGCCCTCGCCGAGGGCCTGGGCGTGAGCATCCCCGAATCGCTGGGGGAGAAATGGGCCATGGGCCGGCCCGCCAACGTAGTCAACCTCCTCCGGTTCGGGAAAATCTTGACCTCCGATCTGCCCGCCAAGGAGCGTTCGTACCAGGCCAAGCAGCTCTGGACCGAGGATATGGACTTCTCCATCGTGCTCCAGGCGCTGGTCGAGCAGGAGGCCAACTACCGGGTGATGCTCCTGGAAGGGTACCGCCGCGACCCGTACAACGTGGCGCTATTGTGCCAGTTGTTCAACGTGGTCCGCGAGACGAACGGCCACGAGCCCTACGCGGTGCAGTTTGCGCGCAAGGCGTTGGAGCTGTCGCCGGGCTGCGGCCGGGCCCACCTCTACATGCCCGAGGCCGCCCATCCCGAAGCAAGCCTCCTCCGCCACTCGGAACTGGCCCATTATCTCCTGCCGGACAATCTGGACGCGGTGCTCAGCTACCTGGCGGCCATGTGCCGCGCCAGCCGCTCGCCCAAGGAACTCACGGAACTCGTGCGCGAGGCCATCAACCGCAACCCCTACGATCCCGAGAATTATCACCGGGTGATCGAGGTGTTCGTGGCCATGAAGCAGCCGCGCTACGCCCTGCACGTGGCCAAGGGGTTGCAGCAGTTATTCGAGCCCGAAATGCACCCCCGCACCCGGCAGTGCCTCGAGCAGGACCCGCGGCGGCGGCATTTGCTCCAGGCGGGCGACTATGACCCGGCCCGCGAAGTCCGCCTGCTGATGCGCCGGCTGCGCGAAATGATCACCGGCGCCGGGGCCGCGGGAAGCTGAGCGCCCCCTGCCGCTCAGGGCACCAGCTCCAGCGTGGCCCACAAGCTGGGGTCTTCCTGGAACGGCAGCGAGGGATCGACGCTGAGCGTCTGCACTCCCAACTCGCGGTCATACACCGCATAGGTGAAACCCAGCCGGGGGTGTTCTGCGGGGTCGTAGCCGGTCAGGCACGCCGCAGGGATGAACGCCTCGAGCTCGTAGCCCGTCGGCATCCGCTTGGCTTGCACCCGGAGATGCTCGGGGCGCACCGGCCGGGGATGTTCGCGAGCCCGGTGGATGGGCACCCATTGGGCCAGCGGCAGGTCGGCCAGCAGGCCGAATGAGCCAGGCAAGAACAGGAAACTGTGGCAGAAGCGCGTGGCCCGGTGCACGGTGTGCACGTCGCGGGTGTCGATCCACAGTTGCAAGCCGTCGCTGTCCTCCGGCCGGGTTTCGCGGCACCACGGCGCCTGCTGCTTCCCCTCGACTCGCAGGGCGCAGGCCAACCCGGCTTCGCTCCAGGCCATGCGCAACTCGGCAAATGTTGGCGTGCCCTCCAATTCGCCCAAGGCCGGCAGCCGATAGCTCTCGTCCAGACCGGCCCCCCCGCCGCTCCACACGGGATGCCGGTAGCGGCACGGCAGGGCGAAGTGGAACAGGAACCGTTTGGGAACAAGCGGGCTGCTCATGGCCTTTGGTGCGTTTTGAAAAAGCCGTTGCGCGGCAGCTCTCGTGAACGACAACAACTATTACAAATTCACTGAGTGGCGGTGGATTTATTGACCACCGCGGCGTAGTGGGCCTGGAGGAAAGCCCGCAGGTCGCCGCGGGCCAGGTCCTCCGGCGAGCGGAACTTCAGGCGGATGGCATCCACGTCTTGGCGCACCCGGGTGACGTGGGGTTCGTGCCCCAGGCTGGCCACTTCCCCCAGCGGGAACCGCCCGGCCGGGCCGAAAAGCAGCAGGTGGACCGCGTCGGGCTTTTTGGTCAGCAGCTCGCCCCAGGGATGGTCGAGGCCGGGCAGCCGGATAGGCACCGCGGTCTTGTTCTCCCATCCGAAAGCGCATTGTGGAGCCACGGCTTCGATCAGGGCGCAGAGGGCTTCGAGCACGGTGGTGGGCCACTGCGGCGGGCCGCCGTTGAGGAACCCCTTGCGGAGGAAGTGCCATTTGCGCCCCAGGACCTTCCAGGGCATCAGTTCCTCGGGTTTTTCGCTTGCGCGCCGGGCGAAGCGGCCGAACCCCTCGATCGCCCGATCGAGGAACTGCCAGAACTCGGGCCGGTCGACTTCCGCCAGGCTGTACACCCGCATCTCGATTTCCTGCCAGGGGCCGCGGAGGTTCCGGACCCGCACGCGGGGTTCGGTGCCGTACAGGGGCAGTTCGGGCACATCGTTGAGCGGTTTGAGGTCGAGCTGGCGGACCAGTTCCTCGCCGCGGAAGGTGTTGCGGGCGGTGCGGAACTTCATCTTCAAGAGCCATTCTTCGCCGGTGATGGCGTGGAAGAACCACCCCTGCGACTTGCGGGCGCCGCGGATTTCCACCACTGTGCGCTGGCTCCAGTCGGTCTCGCTGAACAGGTCCGACTGCTGGATGTAATCGACCACCTTGGCCAGGATGCGGCCGTCCCACCGGCAGGGCTTGCCGTTGCGCCCCACCCGATCCTGGGTGTGCCAGCGCCGGCCATCAGTCTGCCAGGGCATGGGGGCTTCGCGGCCGATGTCCTGGATGTCCAGGTCGCCGGGGCGGCGAGCCTCGGCCTGTGCGGGGTCCCACGGGCGGCGCTGGGCGTAGGGGCCGGCGGCCAGCACAGGGGCCAGCGCTTCGCCGGTGTACGAGCGCCGGGGCACGTCCGGGGGCAGGGCGCCAGGCGCGATGCCGGGCAAGAGGGCCTCGGGCCGGGCGGTGGCCGCCAGCGCCACGTCTTCCGGCGTCCCTTGCGCCACCAGATAGCCGCCCAGGTCTCCGGCTTCCGGCCCGAGATCGATCACCCAGTCGGCACTCTTGATCACATCGAGGTTGTGTTCGATGACCACCACGGTATTGCCCAGGTCCACCAGGCGGTGGAGCACATCGAGCAGTTTGGCCAGGTCCTCGAAGTGCAGGCCCGTGGTGGGTTCGTCGAGCAGGTAGAGGGTGCAGCCGGTGTCGGGGCGGGCCAGC
>JBBIQF010000457.1:0-2075 GCA_037442445.1 Planctomycetaceae bacterium | reverse complement strand
GGCCTCGCCTCCGGAAAGGGTGGGGGCCGCCTGGCCCAGCTTCAAGTAATCCAGCCCCACGTCGCACAGGGTCTGGAGGATGCGGCGGATTTTGGGAATGTTCTCAAACAGCCGGAGTGCCTGGCCGCACGACATCTCCAGCACGTCAGCAATAGACTGGCCATGGTAGGTCACGCGCAGCGTCTCGGCATCGTAGCGCCGGCCCTGGCAGGCGTCGCATTGCACCCACACGTCGGGCAGGAAGTGCATTTCGATGCGGAGCTGGCCGTTGCCCTCGCATTTCTCGCACCGGCCGCCCGGCACATTGAAGCTGAACCGCCGTGCCGAATAGCCCCGCAACCGGGCCTCGGGCAGTTGCGCAAAAAGCTCGCGGATGAGATCGAACACGCCGGTGAAGGTGGCCGGGTTGGAGGTGGGCGTCTGGCCCAGAGGCTGCTGATCGACCCGGATGACCTTGTTGATGTGCTCGATGCCGCGGAGATCGTCATGGGCCCCGGGGTTTTCCTTGGCGCGATGGAGGCGCCGGGCCAAAGCGGCGTAGAGCACGTCTTCGACCAGCGAACTCTTGCCGCTGCCACTTACGCCGGTGACCACGGTCAAGGTGCCCAGCGGGATGCGGACATGCAGGTTCTTTAGATTGTGGTGGCGGGCACCGACGATCTCCAGCCAGCCGCCCCCCGGCGTGGTTAGCGAAGCGGTAGGGGGGCCGGCTGGGCGGGCCGATGGGCGGCGCGCTTGCGCCCCCTGCGGGGGTGTTGTTGCCAGGTACGAAGGCATCCGGCGGTTGCTCGGGATGGGGATGGCCTTCCGGCCGGATAAATAGGGACCGGTTACCGAACCGGACGCCTTGGCCACCTGGGCGGGGGAACCGTGGGCGACGATCTGGCCCCCGTTCTGGCCGGCCCCTGGCCCGAAGTCCAAGAGATGGTCGGCATGCTGCACCACCTCGCGGTCGTGTTCGACCAACAGCAAGGTATTGCCCAGGTCGCGGAGTTTGCGCAGGGCATCCAGCAGGCGGCGGTTGTCGCGGGGGTGCAGGCCGATGGTCGGCTCATCGAGCACATACAGCACGCCGCACAGGCCGCTGCCCACCTGGGCCGCCAGCCGGATGCGCTGCGCCTCGCCGCCGGAAAGGGTGGGTGCCGGCCGGGCCAGCGTCAGGTAGTCCAGCCCCACGTCCACCAGGAATTGCAGCCGGTTGGTGATCTCGCGGACCAATTCCCCGGCGATCTTCTGTTGGGTAGGAGTCAGTTGCCACTGGCGGAAGAAGCTCAGGGTGCGGCGGAGGGGCCAGCGGCAGATTTCGTCGATCGTGTATCCACACAGTTGGACCGCCGCGGCATCGTCCCGCAGCCGGCTGCCCGAGCAGACCGTGCATTCCACCTCGTCCACGAAGTTCTCCAGCCGGGCGCGAAGCGAGGGCGAGATGCGGCTGGCCGCCTCCAGCGCGGGATAAAGCCCTTTGTATTGGAACCGGAGCATGGGCCGGCGTGGCGAGCCTGCGGCGCCGTCCCCCCGGGGCCTGGGCTCGGCCGGCACCTCGAACCATTGTTCCCCCGTGCCATGCAGGATCAGCCGCCGATGCCGGGCCGCAAGCTGCTCGAAGGGCACGTCCGAAGGCACGCCGGTGGCCCGGCACCACGCCTGCAACATCCGGCTGAACAGGTTGCCGCTGGGATTGGGCCACAGCGCCACGGCCCCTTCGGCCAGGGTCCGCTTGGGATCGGCCACCAGCGCCAACGGATTGGTGCCGCGTTGCACGCCCAGGCCCTCGCAGGCCGGGCACCACCCCAGCGGACTGTTGAACGAGAAATGGTGCGGGGCCAGCGGCTCGAAGCTCCGGCCGCACCGGTCGCAGGCATAGTGCTGGCTGTGGGTCTCGGTGGGCCACTGCGGCTCGGGCAGGTCGTCGCAAACCTGGGCCACGCGCAGCACGCCGCGGCCTAAAGCCAGCGCGTTCTCCACACTGCCGGCGATGCGCGAGCGGGCATCGGCGCGGACGGTGACCCGGTCGATCACCACCTCGACCGTGTCCCGGCGCCGGCGGTCGCGGGCCGCCGGCTGGTCGAGGGAAT
>JBBIQF010000456.1:0-5488 GCA_037442445.1 Planctomycetaceae bacterium | reverse complement strand
GGCGTCCTCAAGCGCAACGTGGATCTCCGGATACTGGTAACTACGGATCGACCGAAGAATGGGTTTGAGATAGCTCCAATAGCTGATATTGCCGCCGGGGGATGCCGCTCGCCGGGAGTGCACTTCATGCACCACCGCGGCGTCGAAACCGCACCCCAACATGGCCAGGAACAATCGGCCACCCGCACGCCCGGCATCCAACCGGACACATCGCCCCGCCAGCAGCCCCTGGGCGAACCGTTCCACGTGCGACGAATACCCAAGCTGCCGGGCCACCAGGTTGCTCGTGCCGGCCGGAAAAAACGCCAAAGGAACCCCCGGGTCCGTGCCGTTGGCCAGCGCGGCCGCCGTGCCATCTCCCCCAACCCCCCCCAGCGCCCGAAGCCGACCCGCCGCGTCTCCTGGTACATCGACAAAAGATCCGCCGCCGCGTGGAGTTGCCGGGCCGCCTCGGCCGCCTCGCCAATCGCACCGAGGAGTTCCACCTGGACTCCGTGGCGGCGAAACTCGGCCGCCAACCGATCGGCCAGCCGCCGACCCTTGCCCGGCCCCGCCAACGGATTGACCAACAGAACCACGCGGTCGCCCCGAAGCACACCATCGCCGGACCCACGCAGCGGGCAACAAGCCTCTTGCACTCCACTGCCGAACCTTTCGAGCCCGCCGACCGGCGCACCCCTAACGCTGCCCGCCTCCAGGCGGCTCGAATGCTCCGCCCCCCCTTTTTGGTCAGAAGCTGCGTTCATGGCCCGCTCGATTCGGTTTATTGCGCCGCAAAGTGCGGCAATCGGCGCAAAATAGCGCAGCAACTTTCCCGCCGCTCCTCCGCCACCATCCGAACGATAAACCGATAAACGTTTCGCCCGCCGACCATCTAAGCCATTGCAAGACAACCGTTTACAAGATGCCGGGCACCTCGCCGCCCGCTTGCGGCCGGTTTTGGCACGCCGTGTGCGAACCTCCATAATTGGCCAACCTAAAGTTGGCCCAAACCTAGGCTGGCCCGTGGGGCCTCTGACGACTGGGGGTCGAGCGGTTACCTTGCCCTTGCCGTTCGACCATGCCACTGCGGGAGTGGCTCGTCATAGGCCCCCTTTTTGCGCGCCGAAATCCCGCGCACAGGGTCAAACCCAACACCGACCCACGCCGAGCCTTCCACTCAGCATGAAGACTTTTTCTGCTTTCGTCAAGGCCCCGGATGCCCAACCCCCTATTTCACCAGCGCAATCGCTTGAAATGACCCGCTCGGCGTTTCCCCGCGATCGGGCTACTGCCTCGCCCGTGGGGCCGGCAGGCTCACAGCGACACACGACGGATTCAAGAGTAGCCAGACGCCCATCCACCCCCGCCGCCCCCGGCCGCAAGAGAATAAAGCGCAAAAGAGCACCGCGTCGGGGCCAAAAGCCTCGGCCCCACAGTCCTCGCCCGCCCCTTTACTGCCCCACTACCAATTCGTTTCGCACCTGCCACACGCCAGGCTCCAGGCGAACGATATCCTCGGCCAGTTGGCGGTCACGCTGCGTCCGAACTTGCCCCCGCAACACCGCCGTGTCCTTCTCCATCGTCACCGAGATGGCCGACAGCCTGGCGATCTGCGGCGTCCGCCCCAAGAGAGCAGTCAAGAAAGGCCCTGGCCCCCGTGAACTGCCCGCGGGTACAAACCCCACTTGCAGACTCGCCACCGGCAATCGAGGTGAACTCGGGGCGGGTGCCGAGACGCCGGTCTCCACCCCAGTGGGGTAAGCGGCAGCCACTGTCGGCGCCCTTGGTCCACCTCTGGACCCGCCAGCAGGTGGCGACCGAAACCACCTCTCCTCGGTAGCCGCCGGTACCGCCTGCAAGGTGCCCTGCGCCTGAGGGACCTGAGCAACCGGTTGGCGCCCCGCGGAAGTCCCCGGCAGCGGTACCCCCATGGCCGACAACTGGGCCTCGCGAACCTGTTGGCGCCACTCGCTTTGCGCTTGCTGCGCGCTAGCAGCCTGCCACACCGACGGGTTGAACGTCAAACCGCTGGCCCGGCCACGACCAAGAAAATCGCCCGTCGGCCCCGTCACCAAACCGTTCACCAGGGTGCGAGGCTTCGGCTGAAGCGTCCCCCCCAATGACCGCGGCCCAAACAACCCCCGTGTGCTTCCACCACTGCTTTGGGCCCACAAGGTTCCCCCAATCGTTAGGGTCGCCATCACCGCGATGATGCTGATTCGGCGCATAATCGCCTCCCTCGCTTGGCCATTCATCGGACCATTCCGCCCGAGACTTGCTGAAAACCACGTAGCGCCCGCCAATGACACCACGCTAGATGGGGCCTCCCGCAATTCCTCCCACCACAATTCCTGGTGCCGTTACACTGTATTGTACGGCTGCCACAGTCGGTCGTGGCACTACCGAGAGCAAGAAACCCCCTCTTTCGAGCCGCAAGCTGCCGCGTCGACCGACCCAGGCCGCCTTCGATCTCCGCGATTTGCTCGGGACAGCACGCATCGCCAAGCCCCTCTTAGAGGGCCATAGCTATCCCCACTGGCGAATATTTCTACGAAGTGCTGTGCTGCCCCGGCCGAGCGGTCCACCCCATTCCCGAGCATCCCACGCGGCCGAACCGAGAGCTTGAAGGCCTTCATGTCTACCGCCAATTGCACACCGCAAGCCGGTCCGATAAGATTGGTTGGAAAAGTCGAATTGGCACGGCGGATGTACGCCCATCCCACTGAGGGCGTTCGTCCCCATGCCTATACGACATGCCTCGATAGGGCCCTTAAACCAAAGCGCTGCATCGGGGGCAACGACGAAGCTCTGTCGGCCTAGCCGGCCGGTTGAGCTTCCGAAGGCAACGTATATCCCCGTACCCGGCGCCACGGCCACAACCCGAAAACTACGGAGTCAGCCTCGCGGATCGGCCGGGGCTGGCCAGCCCGGGCCCGATCCCACACGGCGGCGTAGCTCAGTTGGTTAGAGCAGCGGAATCATAATCCGCGTGTCGTAGGTTCGAGTCCTACCGCCGCTATTACCCCAGGCAGTGCCAGTCTATACCAACCCACGACAGCAAAACGCTTTACGTCCATCCGGCCAGTTTGGTGTTTGTTCCAACCGGTGCCCCGAAAAGTCACCGCCGGCCCAAAATGGGTCAAACCGGAGTGTAAACCAAACTTGCCGGTCGTCGTGTCTTCTCCGCGGTCTCTTGGCCCCCCGCCACGGTGGTTGGCATAGTCAGCCCGGCCACCGCAGCCCTTAGGCCGGTAATGCCTAGCTTGGTGTAGGTGCGGGCCGCCAGCTTGGGGTCGCCGTGGCGGAGAAGGGCTTGGGCGGTTTGCAGGTTCAGGCCCTCCCGGGCCAATAGCGTCGCATAGGTGGCCCGCAGACTGTGAAAGTTCGCCACGCGGCCGGCCGAGTCGTAGGGGATGTCGGCATCGGCCAAGTCCAGCCGCAGCATGGCCGCCGCCCGTCGCCCCCACGTCCCAGGCCATAGGGCAGTGTCGCCAACAGGCCGTATCGGCCGGCCGGCCATCCACCGGGCCAGGTACTCGGCCACGTCGCGCGGCAGGGGCACCCCGTCCTCCCGACGATTCTTGGCATAGGCGGCCTCGATCCTGACCCGCGGCGGGCTATCCGCTAGGTCCAGGGCCTCGGCGGTTACGTGGGGTCGAAACGGGGACGTGGCCGGTTTTTTGCGGCGGTTGCGTAGCTACAGCCCGGGTTTGTCCGGCGCCTTGGTTTTTTGGCGGAGCATGCCGCGGGACTCTGGCAGATTGGCTGGGGGCCTCGCGGGGGTGAGCGGTGTGCGGTTTGCGGAACGCGCGGACGTGGCTGCGCCGAGTGACCGGCGTGAGCCGGCGGGGCTTGAGGAAACTTGACGTGCCGGCCGCACCGGGGGCTGACGCCCCCGGCTCATGGCCCACCGGGGGCTGACGCCCCCGGCTCGTGGGTGCCGAAAACGAGCTACGTCCCCGTTTCGAGGATCGCCTGGGCCACCGCCCGCCGCACTTCTTCGACGCGCCGCGGGTCCGGCAGGATGCGGGTCGAGTACCGCCCGCCGGCATTGGGAATGGGGACCAGTTCCGCGGCCCGGCGCAGGGCCTCGGCCGCCCGCGAGACATCGGCGCCGGCCGCCTTGGCCTGGGCCATCCGCTGGCGCAGCAGGTACAGGTACTCGTAATCTTCCACCCCGTCGCGGGCTTGTTCCAAGCGGATCGAGCTGATCGGCCCGCGGTGCCCCACCAGCCCGCCGGGGTACAGCAGGAAGCCGTCGCCATTGGGATAGCGGATCCAATACGACTTGCCCGGCTGGTCCGATTGCGGGATGTACGCGTGCCAGCCGAACCGGAGCGGATCGTAGGTGTACCAACTGATGCCCCAGAACTCGTAGGCGTCGGCCCCGTAGTGGAAGCAGTAGTGGGGCAGCAGCCGCTCGACGGCGCAATAGGGCGTGTCGGTACACATCTGGCCGTCGGTGGTGAACCAGATGCGTGCCCCGCCCTGGCGGATGCGGGCCATCTCTTCGACGCTCACATTGCCGTAATGCCCGATGCCCCAGACGGTGATAAAGCCATCCCAATCGGGCACGTGTTTCCAGGTGCTCGAGTAGATGGGGATGTTGGGGTCCACCTCGTGGATCATGCGGCACAGGGCCTTCATTTGCTCGCGGATATGGGGCTGGCTGTCGAAGGGTTCGTCGGAAATGTACAGCACGAAGCGTTTGTCCCATCCCTTTTGCTTGAGGTGGTCCCAGAACGTCTTCAGGCACGCCTGGTAGGCCTTTTTGAATTCGGGGCGCAATTGGGCCCGATCGGCCCCTTCGTAGGGCCAGGTGCCGGGGTACGGCTCCTGGCCGAAGGCTTTGCGGGGCGGCAACCCCCAGCCGAACAAATAGAAGTCCCACGGCGTGTAGCAATAGGGGAGCTTCAACTCGTCGAAATACCACTGGGCGGCCCGGTCGAAAACCGAGAAGTCGGCAATGACCCGGCCGTCTTTGTACTTCAGCACCGGGAAGGGTCGCACGCAGTCGGGGCACAAGCGGCGCCGGGCCATGAAGCGGACGATTTCCCGCTCGGCTTCGTCGGGGGGCATGTTCCAGTAGTCTTGCCTGCCGGTGATGCGCACGTCGTAGATGGCCCCCAAATGCGTCTGGTCGGGGAGGGCGAAATCCCACACCTCGACCGTCCACGGGCGCTTGTGGATTGTTTTCCCCTGGGCCACCAGGCGGACTTCTCCGGTATATCGGCCGGCGGGGGCATCGCGGGGCACATCGACGGTGATCCAGACGGGCTGGGTGGTGTTGGCTTTCAAGTCGAAGGTGTTGCGGGGCAGGAGGGGATCGGGCCAGCGTCCGGGCCAGCCGTCGCAGGCCCCGGCCGAGGTGGGCGTCTTTCGGTGCCATGCCGGTGACTGGGCGTGGTAATAATTCGTGGGGTGGTCGATGGGCACGTAGCCGACGATTTCGGGGGTGACGGGCAGTTTTCGGCCTTCTGGCCCCACGGGCGGTTCGACCTCGACG
>JBBIQF010000455.1:0-5522 GCA_037442445.1 Planctomycetaceae bacterium | reverse complement strand
CGGGCGTGGCGGCCTTGAGTTTGCCGGCTCGAATCGGCCCAGCCCAGCCGCCATCCTTTCCAGCCGATCGCGCAAAGGCGACAAACAAACGCACCGTCCCCCCGTGATTGGGCTGCGCGCTAGCACACACCATTCCTGCGGGGCAGCGCCAGGCGGCACCGGCCTGGCAAGCCCGGGCCCATTCCGGCAGCCCGCAGTGCACAAGCCCCAAAGGCCCTCGAAGGCCACGTGGCTTGTATGCGCTGGCTTTCGGCCCGGCACGTGCTAGGGTGGTGCCGTGCTGGCCGAAAACCGAAGTGCTGCTGCTTGACGCCGTGCGCTGGCAAGTGCTAAATTGGCATTCCTACCGGCCGAGTGATTTTGCGTACCAATGGATCGCGCACCTACGGAACGGGGGACACGGAATGTTACGCACCTTGGGGATAGTCGAGGCGTGTTTCGAGTCGCTGGCGGCCCGCGTTAAGGCTTCGCGAAAACTCGGGGGCAAGTCGGTCATCGAATGGGTGGTTCGCCGGGCGACCGACTGCCAGCAGCTCGACGGGGTGATCGTGCTGACCAACGACATCCCGGAGAATCGCTTTCTTTCGATGCTGGTGCCGTCCGACGTGCCCGTGTTCGCCGCCCGCAAGCCGGACCCCCTGGCGTGCTTCGCGGCCGCATTGGAACAGTATCCCGCAGAGGCGGCGGTCCGCTTGGGCGTGGGCTCGCCTTTTCTGGACCCGGCCCTGGTCGATCGGCTGATCATCGCCGCGCATAGCGATCCGGAAGTCGATTACGCCAGCTATTGTTGCCGCGACGGCCGGCCCGTGGTCCGCTCGCCGCTGGGCGTCTATGCCGAATGGGTGCGGGCCGACGTCATCCACCGCATCGCCCGCCGGGCCACCAGCCATGAGGAGCGCAACGACGTCACGCGGTACATCTACAGCCGGCCGGATCGGTTCCGGCTGCGGCTGATTCCGGCCCCCGCGCAACTCGATCGGGACGATGTGCGTTTGACGGTGGACATCGAGGAGGACTGGGATCACGCGCTGGCGATCTTCGAGGCCTTGGGGCCGGACCTCGATTTGCAGCGGATTGCCGACCTGTTGCTGCACCAGCCCGCGTTGCGGCGCCGCATGGCCGATCTGAATCGCGAATACGCGGGGCGATGACGCGGCGCCGGGGCAGCGATCGTCAGCCACTGGACATGCCTTGCGGCGCCTGCTCCACGGCCGCTGGTTCTGCCGGATTGCCCCGTCGCAAGCCGCGAAGTTTTACCCGGCCCCATCCTGCCGCCACGGCTACGGCCACCCAGGCCAAGCCGCTCACTGCGGCACCTGCAAGGAACGCGGCAGGCCGATAGCGGTAAACCAGCCGATGCTGGCCCGCCGGCAGCCATGCGCCGCGCATCACCCGGTCGGTGCGCAAGATGGGCCAGCGCCGCGGCGGGCTGCCGCCGGTAGCCACTTCCAAGGTCCAACCGGGATAGAACTGGTCGGCAAGCACCACCAGCCCGGGGCGCTCCAACTGGGCATCGATTTCCACACGCGAGGGTTCATAGCGCACGATGCGGCACCTTTCGGCGGGCGCGGCCTTGTGGGCTGGCCCCTCGGGGGGCTGCGGCAGTGCATCGCCTGCCGGCAAGGCACCAGGCACCCCTTCGGCGGGCTGGGCCTCGACGACTGCCACGTTCCGCAGGGCGCCGGGCTGGCCGATCTCTTTGAGCACCTCCCGGGTGCGGGCGAGCATGGCCTGGGGCGTGGCCTCGCCGAGCGGCGTGCGCACCACCAGGCGATGCACGATCCAGGCCCGCTCCAAAGCGTCCGCGCTATACCAAAGCGACACATCTTCGCAAGCGCCGGCCCCGCCGGGCAGCGGCACACGCTGGCCATCGTTGGGCACCTCGTTTTCCGCCAGGACCAGGTAGGCTGCCCCAATCGCATCGAGCACCTCTTGCCGGGGCAGTAGCGCCGCCCGCCGCTGGCCGGCTTCAAGGCGCGAGGCGGAGAGCAACATGCGGTAGTCGGCCAGGTTCATGGCATCCGGAACCTGGGCAAGCGCAAGCGGTGCACCAAGGTGGTGCATCGGCTGAAGGGTGCTGCGGTTCCAGGCGGCGATTTCGGCCAGACGCCCGGCCGAGAAGGCTTTTTTCCAGGCATCGGGGGTCCAGGCCGGCCGGCGGAACACCCGAAAGGGGCCGGTTCGCCCCCGCCGCTGGGCATCGCGCTGGATAACCTCGGCCAGGGTCGAAGGTTTGTGCCACAGCCCAGCCGGCGCGGTGGCGACCATCCAGCGGTTGGCCACGCCCACGTCGATGGCCACCAAGACGGCCAGCATTGCGGGGACCCACCGCTGCCGGCGCGAACCGCCTCCGGCCGCCAGCAGGCCGAAGGCCACGGCCGAGACGGCTGCCGTGTGCCCCAGCCCTGCCACCAGATCGCAAAATGCCCCTTGGGCGTCGAAAGGCCCGAAGAGCGGGCTTTCGGCCAGGCCGGCCAGTGCCCGGTTCCATGCTGGTTTTGCCAGCCCTGCGGCCGCCGCCGCCAGGGCACTCAGGCCGGCCAGGCCCAGGAGCCATCGGCGCAGTGCAAGCCGGCCAGCACCCAGGGCATGGTCCCAGCCGGCAGCGGCCAGCATGGCAAGCCCCAGCGTGGCCACGGCGAACAGCTTGGCCGGATACCGCAGTGCGGCGTAGCCCGGCAGCACGACGGTCATGGCCCAGTACACGCCGCCAAAAGGTGGCCCTACGGGCCAGGGGTGATGGGGATCTCCGCCCGCAGCGGCACGCAGTTCATTCCACATCCATCCGCAGCCGTACGCCCCCAGACTGCCCGCCGCGAACAGGATGGTCATCCAGCTCAGCCACCGCAGCCGAGGTTCGCCGCGGAAAAACCGCATCGCGCTCAAGGCCAAGACAAGCGGTAGCAACCCCATATAGAGCGAGGGGACCCACCAGGGGCCTTCGGCAGGGAGGGCTTCGAACCCGCGGCGATGTTGCGGAAAGGCCCGGCCGCCGCAATTGGGCCATACGAGTTCCGCCAAGCGCCATGGCCCCAGGCTGTACTGGTACATGTGTTGGCGGTGCGAGCCGGGGCGGATGCCGCGGGCCAGGAAGGCATCGGCCCATGCCCGCATCAGGCCGCGCCGCCAGGCCCCGGGCAGTTCCCACAGCGTGCCGAGCGGCCCTTGAGCCCGCTGGCTGCGCAACGCGAACTCGGCCGAGGGGAGTATCTGCACCGCGGCCAAAGCGGCGGCCAGGCCCAGCGCTGCCCCAAACCCCACCAACCGGACGCCCCAAGGCCAGGGCTGCGCACCGGCGGAACCGGCCGCCGAGCCGGTGCTTGAAGCAAAGCCTAGGGGCGGTGCAACTGCGGCGCTATCCGCGCCGCAAGACGTGCCGGCCTGCCGTCCCGCCCCCTCAGGAAACGCCAGCAGCCGTGCGCCAATCCAAAGCACCGCGTGGTAGGCCGCTTGGGGATCGCCCCCCAGGATCATAAGCGCAAGCGCCACGGCTAGCCCCAGGCCAGCCCGCCAGCGCCCTTCACCCAGCCGCTCGCCAGCCCATAGCGCAAGCGGCAGCCACGCAGCCCCCACTAGATACACCACGTTGGCGTACTGGAAGAGCACGCTGCCCGAGAAGGCGTACGCTACGGCGGCCACAGCCGCCCCCGTGGCGCTGGCTCCCCAGTACCGCGCAAGCACCCAGGCTGCGAGCAAGGCCAGCACCACATGGCCGACGACGTACAGGCCATAACCCACCTCGAACGACGGGGCCAGCACCACGACCAGCGACGGGGGATAGAACGCCGCCGCCGTGCCGCCGGCCGCCAGGGGAACACCCAGGTCTTGATAGGGGTTCCACAAGGGGACGCGTCCTGCGCGCCACTCGGCCCGGGTGTATTGCAACAGGGGATAGTAATACTGCGCCGCATCGCGCACGGCGAACATTTCCCCGCGCCCGAGGCCGGCAAAACACCACGCCACAAGCCCCCCGCCTAAAACCGCGATCCACCACGCCGCACGCATGGGCGCATTATACAATGGCCCTTCTCGCCGAACGGCCGGTGGATAGACTTCGTGGTGTCCGAAACGCCCGGACCGCCGTTCCCGCCCGGCAAGCCGCTGGCCTGATTGCCCCGAGGCCCCATGCCGCCCCCGCCGCCGCTGTCGCTGAAGGCCCGCTACGTGTTCCCGATGCTCGGCCCGCCGATTGCAGGCGGGGTCGTTACCGTTGTCGGAAGCCGGATCGTGGCCGTGGGGCGGCGGGCTCCGGCCGGGCCCGTGCGCGACCTGGGCGATGTGGCCCTGGTGCCCGGACTGGTCAATGCGCACACCCATCTGGAACTCAGCGACGTGCCCAAGCCCCTGGGCCAGCCCGGCATGCCCTTTGCCCGGTGGCTGGAGGAAGTGCTGCGGTTTCGCAGTGCCCGGGGTCCGCAGGCCCCTTGGGCAGCCGTGCAACAGGGGCTGGCCGAGTGCCGCCGCTACGGCACGGCCGCGGTGGGCGATATCGTCCAAGCCGGCTGGACGCCCGCGATGGTCGAAAACGCCGGGGTGCATGTTACGGCCTTTCTGGAACTGATTGCGCCGACCGAAGCGCGGGCCGAAGCCCTGGGCCAAAAGCCGCTGGAGCACCTCCGCCACCGGCAAAGCGGAGACTGGCGTGCCGGCCTGTGCCCCCACGCCCCGTACACCGTGATCGGGCCGTTGCGGCGCCAGGCCATCGCCTGGGCCGCCGAGCACCAGGCCCCCGTGGCCTTCCACCTGGCGGAATCTCAAGAGGAGATTGAGCTATTGCGCTATGGCCGGGGACCGCTTTGCGAACTGCTCGAGGCCCGGGGTATTCCGAGCGGCCCGCTTGGCGGCGGGTTGCGGCCGCTGGACTTTCTGCGCGAACTGGCCCAAGCCCCCCGCACACTGGTCATTCACGGCAATCATCTGGATGACGAAGAACTGGCCTTCCTGGCCCAGCGGCGCGCGGCCATGGCGGTGGTCTATTGCCCCCGCACCCACGCCTGGTTCCAGCGCGAACCGTACCCCTTGGAGCGAATGCTTTCGATGGGCGTGCGGGTCGTGCTGGGGACCGATAGCCGGGCCTCGGCCCCGGACCTCGATATGCTGGCCGAGGTCCGCCATGTGGCGGCCCACCACCCCCACATCTCGCCCCAAACCGCTCTGGAACTGGCTACCGTGGAATCGGCGCGGGCATTGGGCCTGGAGGAGGCGTTCGGAGGGCTAGCGCCCGGCAAGCGGGCCGCTTTGGCCGCCATCGCATTGCCCCAGCGCCGTGCGGCCGACCCGTATGCGCTGGTCTTGGAAGGCACACCCGGTGCAGTGGAACTGCCCGCCGGCTTGTAGGGTGCGTGCTTGCACGCACGGGGCCCGGAAGGCGAATGACGAATGTCGAATGTCGAAAGAAGCACCAATGACCAAGCACCAATGACCGATGACCAAGCACCAAGGACCAATGACCAAGGACCGAGGACGGCGCTGATAGGGCCCGTGCGTGCAAAGCACGCACCTACTATTGGCTGTGCCACTGG
>JBBIQF010000454.1:0-5523 GCA_037442445.1 Planctomycetaceae bacterium | reverse complement strand
CATCGCATGACCAAAGCACGATTCGTTCTGTGGTTTGTGGCGTGCTTGATGGCTGCGGGAGTAGCTGGCGGGCAGATGCCGGACGGGGTGCGCAAGGCGATGGGCGGGGGGAACAAGCCTCTGCGCGACATGTTGGCGATCAACGAGGATAACAGCCATTTTTTCGGAACCCGCAAACCCCAGAACATGACCCTTGCCGGGCTGCACGCTTTTGTGGACCAGTACGCCGGATCGGCGGTCACTCACCTGTTCCTGTGCCCCAATGCCATGCGTGCCAGTTTCCGCAGCACATCCCGCGAGGCGATCTGGGATCCGGTCGGCGGGAAGGCGCCGCAGCACGCCTGGCCCCAGAACGCCAAGCGGCTGCACGAGGCGGGCTTGGATCCGTACGCGATCTGGATCAGAGGCTGCCGCGAGAAGGGGATCTCGCCGTGGCTGTCCATGCGGATGAACGACGTCCATGACGCCCACGACCCAGACAGCTTCATGCATTCGTCGTTTTGGCGGTCGCACCCGGAGTACTGGCGCGTTCCCAACGACTCGTCGGGCTCTTGGCTCAACCGCGCCATGAACTACGCGCATCCGGCGGTCCGCGAACATCAGATGGCGTTCGTTCGGGAACTCCTGGAGCGTTACGATCCGGACGGGCTGGAACTCGATTGGATGCGGTTCGGCTGGCACCTGACGCCGGGGCGCGAGCGCGAGGAAGGCGGCATTCTTACGGAGTTCGTGCGCGCGGTCCGCTCTCTGACCCGCGACTGGTCCGGCAAGCGAGGCCACCCCATCCGGCTCGGGGTGCGCGTGCCCGCGCATCCGGACGCCGCCTCCGGGCTGGGGATGGATGCCGTCGGCTGGGCCCGGGAGCAGTTGGTGGATATGATCGTGCCTTGCCCCTTTTGGTCATCCTCCGACTTCGACATTCCCGTCGAACTCTGGAAAGAGCGGCTGTGGAGCGCGGCCGGGCGGGTGACGGTGGCTTCAGGCATCGAACACAACGCGCGGCCCTGGCCCGCAGGCGCCGCGGTCGCCAACGACCTGGCCGCGCTGCGAGGTTTTGCCGCCTCGGCCTTGCACCGTGGGGCGGACGGCCTTTACCTGTTCAATTGGATGGACAGCGAGACGCGGCCCGTGACCGCCAGCGAATACTCGCTGCTCCTCCGCGAAGGCCTGTCGCGGCAAGTGGTGGCCAAGGCGCCGCGCAGGCATCCGGTATGCTACCGCGACACGGTGCCGCCAGGGTTTCCGGATGGTGCCCAGTTGCCCGCCGATGCGCGTGCCGGCGCAAGCTTCCGTATCCACGTCGGGCCGCGGCCCGAGTCCGGAAAGGTCTGGGCCATCGCAGGATTGGCGCAGCGCGAGGGCATTGGCGAAGCGCGGTTCGAGGCGTCGCTCAACGGTCGGGCATTGGGGGCAGGGGAGAATATCGAGAGTCCCCAGGGGTTCGGCGGCGGCACTTTTCGGGCGATCCGCTGCCCTTGCCCGCTCGATGCCGTCAAGGACGCGTACAACGTGCTTCAAATCCGCCAAACCTATGGGTCTGTGAGCCAACAGATCGTGTGGGTCGAGCTGCGGATCGAACCCTGAACGAAACGGGGACGTACCTCGCTTTATGGGCGCAGGCGAGCCCCCGCAGCAGGGCATTTTGGGACCGGCGGTACCTCGGGCGCGTCCGGCGGGACGGCGGCAGGTCGTCTGGAACACCTGGGGTGTGACATGCTGGGGATCGGCGAAGGCGCGAGCGTGCGCAAGCCGGCGGGGCTGCGGAAAACGTCGATCGCCGGATGCACTGAGGGCTCACGGCCCCGGCTCTTGGCTCAGCGCGGCCGCCTACGGAGCCGCGACCGAAAGGGAGTGGCCTAGGCGCTTGTTGGAGAAGTCGTTTTTGGCTTTACGAATACGCGCTTTTTGTGGGAATGCCGCGCCGCCCTGACGAGAACCGCCGCTGGAAGGGGCCGTCAGAAGGCCCACACATGCGCGAACCGGGCTAGCCGGTGGCTCCCAGGGGGACCCAGACAAAGCGTGGTGGCTGTGGCCGCAACCGCTACGCATGCATTCTGGAGCGGGGCGAACCCGCTTGTCTTGTGGCCAGGGTATTGCCGGGCAACCCATAAACCGCCATAATCGGGAGTCCAGACTATTTGGTAAACGCACAGCAAGCGGTAGCGGCTGCTCTTTGCGCCTGGTAAACGTAACGATGACGACAGCAATCCGTTTGAGCGCCGGCCAGACCCTCGGTGGGCGGGCGTTCAACGAGCCTCGGCGGCTGCAGGCCGTTCTTTCCACCGGCGACGGGGTATCGGCGCTCCGACTGATGGGAGCGCAGAGGAACTGGTTTGGCCGCGTCGCCTTCCCGGGGGCGGAATTGGCTTGGCTCGGCATCCCAGAAGGCATCTACTGTGCCAACGGGGACAGGAAGCTTTTGCGGCGGCGGTTACGCGCACTAGCTCGGATCGGCTCCGCACTCGTCCCGCGCGCCGCCTGCCGATCTCGAAGGTCGATCCGCTGCCCAACGGGCACTTCACAAAAGGGGTGTTTCTGCTGGCTCGCGCACGGCGGCTCGGCGCGGATCGATTTGCACCGCGTTTGGGTCGCGGGGGGGCTGGGCCGCAGGGGCAGGCCAGCGGTTCCCGGAGGGAGGGTCGCACCCGCCAGCGCCAGCCGTCCGTCGCGGCCCCGGAGCCACGACCACCAGCAAACAGCGTGGCATCGCTGCCTGCCGGCGTACTTGGCGTGGGCCGACGCCACCAAGGCCTCGCACTACCCGCTCGAACCGCGCCCCTAGCCCAATTGATACACGTACACGAAAAGAGATGAACCCTTGCCCTGTGGAGACCGAGGATGACGTGGCCCGTCTCACAAGATGTTCTCGACCAGCTTGTCAGTCGGATTGTGGAAATCGTACAGCCGCGGCGGATCATCCTTTTCGGTTCCGCTGCCAAGGGCCAGATGGGCCCGGAGAGCGATTTGGACATCTTGGTGATCATGCCGGACGGCATCCATCGCCGGCAAACGGCACAAAAACTCTACCGCCACTTACCAGCCATAGGGATCGGAAAGGATATCATCGTGGTCACGGAAAGCGATGTTCGCAACTATGGAGGAAATCCATCTTTGGTGCTTTATCCAGCGTTGCGGGAAGGAAAGGAGGTATACGTTGCCGGAGAATAGACCGATTCCCGGATCACCGGCAGAATGGCTGCTGCGTGCCACGGCCGACCTTGCGCTTGCCAAGGCACCTCTGCCCCCTGGGGCGCTCTATGAGGACCTCTGTTTTCATGCCCAGCAGGCTGCGGAAAAGCCCTGAAGGCAATCTATCAGCATCACGGCTGGCGGTTCCGCTATGTCCACGACCTCAAGGAGCTGCTTGCAGGTTTGCGGGAAAAGGGGATGGCCGTCCCCGACGATGTGGAAGAGTGCGCTATGCTGACGGATTATGCCCACGAGTTCCGCTATCCTGGCGTGGCGGAGCCCGTCACCCAGGAGGAATACGAACGAGCCGTGGCAATGGCCGAGCGTGTGGTCGGATGGGCGCAGGCGGTGCTCTCGCCATGATGGCAAGGGTGGCGGTAGCACCCCGTTGGAAAACCACGTGCTTGTCGGGGCGACCCGCGAGTTTCCCGGGAAAGACCCACAGCCCTGAAGCCAAAAGGCACTTTCGACGGGCCGGCACGCCGCTGCGGCCATCCCCATAAAGCCAAGTGGTCGATTCCGGCTTGGGCGCTTTCTGGCTCGGGTGCGTGCCTTCCGTGACCCTGGGAGTTGCCGGAGCTTCGATCTTCGCACGCGGGCAGTGGGGGCCCGCGGCGGCGTGGCCCTTGGCTTGGAAAGCAGATCGTTTGCATCGTGCTCCAGCCGGCCACCGCGCTTGGGTACGGAACCGGTCGCAAGCGACCCGCATCTCGTCGGCAAGTTTTTCGTCGGTTATTGCATTGCCGGCGTATTGCAATAATGCGTATGCCTCAAGTATAGGCAGGCCCGTAGCCGTATCCGTCGCACGCGGGGCTATTTCTCGGATCGCTGGAAGGAAACGCTGAAGTCCGCCTCGGCCTGGTCGAAGGCGATCTCCATGCACCACAGCGGGCCGCCGGCGTGGGTCAGCAAGCCGCCGGTCTTGGCCGTGGCATCTTGCGCCGAAGAGACAGCAGCCGGCCCCTGGCTTTCACGGCCCGCGCCTGGTCCAGTGCTCGCCTGCGGCCGATAACCGTCGGGCACGTAGACGTAGAGCCGGCCCGAAATGCCCGGCATCCGCCGGCAACGCCCGGAGAGGGTCAGCCGCTCGGCATCCCACGCCCGTTCTCGCAGTTCGTGGTACCCGCCCAGCACGTGCATGTCCGTGGCGATGACCTCAGGGCGAGCCGGCCGGGGGTGCAGAAGGAGGACGCGGGCGGTTCGCGGCGGCAGAGAGATCCTCGCCTGCTGCCGGAAGCTGCCGAGGAACTTCCCTTCCCAGAACTCGAAAGCCACGACTTCGGCCGTTTCGGGCAAGCCGAGAAGCGCCAGGTCCACGCTCCGCTCTTGGGGCGTGTCGTCGAAGTTGAGGACCCCTACTGCGTCCCAGGACCTCCCCAGCCGCTGGCAGTGCATGTGCCATAGCGCCGGGCGTTGGGCATCGAAGAGGTCCAGCGGCCGGCTCGGAGGATTGCCCGGCGGCAAGCACTGCTGCATCATGCGGATCCGCGGCAGATCGAGCTGCCGGAAGTCGTCGCTGAACGAAATGCTGCAGCCGCCCAATAGCATCATGGTCATTTTGAACCGGGCCTCTTCCACCGATGCACCTTTGCCCACGCTCATATCGCATATCTCGCGGTGGTAGAGCCGGTCATTGGCCCAATAGCTTGCGGCCAGCAAGGCGGCATTGGCACGCAGGGGTTCGATCCAGTTTTGGAATCCGGCGTCGAGGGTGTCGGGACCCTGGTAGGCGCTATTGGCCAATCCGGCCGACACCAGCGGCGGCGTCTGGCAGTAGCGAATCCAGGCATCGGGGCCGGCCCCGCGCCGAATGGCTTCCATGGCACGCCGCAGCGACGGCGAGCCGGCAATGAAGTCGATCTTGTAGTACCGCGCGCCTTCGGACGACAACCGCCGGAAGGTCTCCTCGATCCACCGTTCGGCCTCCGGATGGCCGGCATCGAGCAAAGCCATCTCCGGGTTGGGCGCCCAGTACCACCGGCCGGTGGACGCCGGCTTGCCGTCGGCCCCTTTCATCAGCCACTCGGGATGTTCGCGGAATGTTTCACTGGTGAAAGCCACCTGCGTGGGAGCGATCCACAGGCCGAGCTTCAGCCCGTACCGCTGGTGGAGTTGTTCGGCCAGCCATTTCAGCCCGTGCGGGAACCGCTCGTTGGGGAACCAGTCGCCACAGATGTTTCCCCGCTGCCAGCCATGGTCCAACTGCACCACCTCCATCCCCAGCGGCTTGAAATGGCGAGCGATGATCTCCGCATGGGCCAGGGCAATCTCCTCGCTGATGGTCATCCGCAGCGGATACCAACTGCACCACAGGGAATGGGCCCCGGTTGGCGG
>JBBIQF010000453.1:1725-5528 GCA_037442445.1 Planctomycetaceae bacterium | reverse complement strand
GCTGCCGCCAGAGTGCGGCGCACGGCCCAGAGGATGAGGATCACCAGCGCCAGCTTGGCGCCGCGCAGGAGCCAACGTTTTTGGATGGAAGTCATGCCGCCGCGATTTTCCCTTGCCCGCGGCGTCTCGGCAAGCCGTGCGCCGGCCATTTGGTCATTGGTGCTTGGTCATTCGACATTCGACATTTGTCTTTCGTCATTCGTCTGTCCGGCCCGCCTAAGCCCCCGGGTTGGGCTTTGCGGGTTTGCCACTTTTCGCCTACGATGGAATGCAAACCGGCATCGCCGTTTGGCCCCGGTCCGCGGGCATTTGGGAGAACACGCCATGGCTGCCACCGCCGTGATGCTCTTGGCCGCCACATTGGGCGCCGGCGCCCCGGCCACCAGTATAGAAGTCGGCTGGCGACCCCTTCCTGAAGGGGGAATGCAATACCTCATCCAGCTCGATCCGCTCACGGTAGAGATTCTCCGCACGGGCCAGGCCATCGAGAGCTTTATTCCACCGCACGTTAAGGATGTGCGGGGGTTCCAGATCGGCATTGGGACCGGTAAGCTGCCTAGGATCGATCCCCCCGCAAGTGTGCCGCCGGCCAGCAACAAGACGCCGGGGGGCTCCACCAGCATTTTTCCCAAGGCCGAGCTTGGCAAGCCAGCCGGTTTAGGGGGATTAGGCTCCCTCGGAACCTCTTTTTCCGGATCCAACACCAGCCGGTCCCAGTCGCCTTCGGGGCCAAGCGCCGATGGTTCAAAAGCACCCCCGTGGGTTACGGAAAAACCGGCAGGGCCCGGCCGAGATGACTCTCCTCCCCCCCTGCCCGCCAACCCAAGCAGCCGGCCGTTTGGGGAAAAAGCCGGAACCAAGTCCCCTCCGGGTAAGGCCAGCGCCGCCACCTTCGAGCAGTGGACGGGCAACAAGGAAGGGCCGGAGAAGGAAGGCACCCCGCCGCCTTCCCGCGACAACCCACCTGCCCGCCCTTGGACCGCCCTGACTTTGGCCCTGGCTGGGCTGTTTGGCTCGTTGGGTGGCAACGTCTATTTGGGTTGGCTGTTGGTCGAAACGCGGAGGCGGTACCGCGCTGCGCTGCGGCGGCTCAAGCGTGCCGAGTCCGAAGAGTGGGATGCACCGCCCCCAGACGATGCCTACCGCTCGGCCCCGCCGGCCGACGTCCCCGGCGACGCCTGACACAGGGTGCCGGTGCCGTTGCGCGGCCAATGCTAGCAGGCCCCGCCCGGCTTTTTTCCCTGGACGCACCGCCGCTGGGAACGCGCCCCACCGGCGCTGGCACGGCGGTCAGCCCAAGGCCTTGGCCACCGCCGATTGCATCTTGTGCAAGCCAGTGCGGGCAACTTCCAGCGGATCTTCTTTGAAGTACCGGGGATTGAAAAGCTCCAGCGAGAGGAAACCCTGGAAGCCTGCTTCGTGCAAGTAGCGCAGGATGTCGCGGGTCGGGGCCACGCCGTCGCCCGGGAAGACACGGTACTGGTCGCTGATCTTTTCGCGGGGCGGGTCGGCCGGGTAGTCGTTCATGTGGAACACGTGCATCAGCCGGCCGTTGAAGTGCCGCAGGCCCGAAAAATCGCTGCCGCCGCGGTAGATGTGGAAGGCATCCAGCACGGTGCAGGCATCGGGGTGGCCGGCCTCGGCCAGGACGAAGGCCACTTCGCCCAGGCGCCGCAGGGTCTTCGAGCCGCCCCACAGCTCGACCTGCGGTACGACGCCCATTTGCCGGCCGAGTTCCAGGAGTTTTCGATAGCGCTCGGCCACGCGGAGCAGGTCCATGCCCGAAACGTTGTACGCGCCCACCGGGGGTGCGGCGATGCGCAGCCCGCCGACGCGTGCCACCCGGTCCATATCGCGCTTCATCTGCTCCAGGCCCGCTCTGCGTTTGTTGTCGTCGTCGTTGATCCAGTCGGCAAAGCCGATGGCGCTGGGCACCACCAGGCCGAGGTCCGCAATCCGCTTGCGGAGGTCGTCCAGCGAGCCGCCGGCCTGGGCGTATTCGTCGATCTTGCGGACCCACGGTTCGATGGCCTGATAACCGGCCTGGGCGGCGATCTGGACCTCGCGGTCCAGGGGCAGCTTCTGGCCCATGATCGTGGCCGTGTTGAAACAATAGCGGAACGGCGAACCGGGTTTGCCGCCCTCGGCCGAGGCGGGCGCCACCCGGCCGGCCACGAGCGCCGCACCCGCACCTACCGCTGCCGAGGCGATCGCCCGGCGCCGAGACCAGCGCAACGTCATCGCAAACCTCTCCCGCTCGATCTGTTGCCTGCCCCAAAACCCCCTGTGCCGTTACCCACGGAATTGCGGAGTCCGCGGGGCCCGGCCGGCCCTAGTGGGCCCGCACATCATAGCACATCAACGTGTTGTGGTCCCGCAGATAGAGCTTGCCGTCGTGGATGACGGGGTGCGGCCAACTCGGGCCGTTCTTGACCGCGGTGCGGAACTTGCCCTTGACCTTGAACTCGTTGGGATTGGCTTCGATAAGCGCCACCAGGCCGTTCTCGTAGCGGAAAATGAGGTGCCCATCGGCATAGAGCACCGCGGCCGAACCGCTGCCCAGCGGCTCCTTATGCCAGGCCACTTTGCCGGTGAGGAACTCCAGGCACACGGGGATGCCCTTGTTGCGCCCGCTGCCGCCGTAGAGGTAATCGCCCACCAGCACCACGCCGCCGTGATGGTTCTCGAAGACGTTGGGGCCGAGGAAGTACACCTCTTCGGCCGCAAACCGCGTCCCCTTGCGCCGGATCCGCAGCAGGGCCGAACCGGTCTCGTAGCTGGTGGGCACGAACACGTAGTTGTCGCGGACCACGGCGTTGGGGATGTTGGCCACATTGTTGGCGATCTTGTTGTAGCCCCACAGGAACCGCCCGGTGGCCGCCTCGACTCCCACGGCCCCCCGCCCGAAAATGGTGATGTACTGGCGTACGCCCTCGATATCGGCGGGCACGATGGACGAATAGCCGGCCCCATCGCGGCCTTTGGGGCCCAAAGGCGGAACTGCACAGCGCCAGATGAGCTTTCCGGTGAGTTTGTCGAGCGCGACCAGGGTGGCTTCGGGGCCGCCGGGGGTGCACACCAGCTTGGCACCATCGACCAGAGGCGACTCGCTGAACCGCCAGCCCGACATCATCTTGCCGCCGAAATCCCGGCCGAAATGTTTGCGCCACACGATCTTGCCCGTGGCTGCCCGCAAGCATACCAGATCGCCATCGGTGCCGATGACGTACACCCGATCGCCATCGACCGTGGGCGTGGAGCGGGGGCCGCCATCGCTGTGCGGCGGGCCGATGGGCGTGGCCCACAACTCCTTGCGCGTGGCCAGGTCGTACGCCAGCACGTACTGCGATTCGCCTCCCGCGGCCCCCGGCCGGTCGCCCATGGTGAAGAACTTGCCGCCGGCGATCGACAGGGTGGAATAGCCGCGGCCGAGCCCATCGAGCTTCCACAACAGCGGCGGGCCGCCCTCCGGCCATTCGTGCAACAGGCCCGTCTCGGAACACAGGCCGCCGCGGCCCGGACCGCGGAACTGCGGCCAGTCGGGCACTTCCCCGGCGGCCACTGCCGTGCCAAGAACGAGTACCCATACCCCGAGCACCGATGCTGCGGTTCTCATGCGCGTCTCCTCTACAGGTGGGGTGCAACCGTAGATTCCGAAGTCTAGTAACGCGGCTTTTCGTGGTCAAGCAGCCGCCTGGCGGCAAAATACCGAAAGGCCAATCGGGTTGCTATCCTTTTGTTCCTTTTTTTGGGGGCTGTTGGAACCGGGGCGCTCGCCGCAGGGGGTGTCGGAAGCGGGGGCG
>JBBIQF010000453.1:0-1715 GCA_037442445.1 Planctomycetaceae bacterium | reverse complement strand
ACCGAAACGCCAATCGGGTTGCTCTCCTCTTGTGCCGGGTTTCTGGGGGCTGCTGGAAAGTGGGCGCTCGCCTCAGGTGGTGTCGGAAGCGGGTGCGACCGGGCGCGGCGCCATCGGGCTTCCGGGGGGGGCCGAGCCGCCAATCAAGAAGGGGGCGCCGAGGCTGCCGCGCCAATAGCCGTGGCGTCAGACCCCCACGGCGGCCGGTGCGCCAGATGCCGCCGCGGGTCCAAGGCTCGGCCTTCCGGCTTTTGAATACATCATCCGGCGCCAGTTGCGGCGGCACACCCGGCGCGATAGACTTGGACGTTGGTCCGCCGAATACCTTTGGGACAGGTAGCTCAGTTGGTAGAGCACTGGACTGAAAATCCAGGTGTCGCCGGTTCGATCCCGGCCCTGTCCATTTTTTCTTTTTCGGGCATTTGCTGCTTTTCAACGTTGCTGCTTCTCTCGTCCCGGTCCGAGCGCGCTGATGATGTAGCCGCCGGCCCAAAGCCATTGGCGCTGTAGAAGGCTCGCGCGATGGCCATCCCGGCAACGGAATCGGTTGGCCGACCCGGGGCATCGGCGGCTATGCTTTCCGCTCTTGGTTGAACCGGGGGCACAGGGGCTAGGCACGGGCGGGAAGAAATGTTTGACAAATTTTTAGCCCGGCGATACCGTTTCAAAGGAGAGGCTCGCCGGCGCGCCTGCGGCCATTCGGTGCGCCTGTGCCCATTGTGCCGGCGCGCGACGGCGGCGTAGGATACATGCGAGTGTCATGGGCCGCATCGGGCAGCCCTATGGTTTTTTCGTCCCCGGACAGAAGGAGGCGCTTCCATGTGTGGAGGACTATCGCGTCGTAGGGCGTTCACCCTAGTTGAACTCCTGGTGGTCATCGCCATTATCGGCATCTTGATTGCGCTATTGCTTCCGGCGGTGCAGGCCGCCCGCGAGGCGGCCCGCCGCAGCCAGTGCACCAACAACCTGAAGCAGCTCGGGTTGGGCATCCATAATTTCCACGATGTGTACCAGTGCTTTCCGGTCGGCCAGCCGGATGACGACAACGACAATTACGCTTGGGGCGCGTATCTGTTGCCGTTCGTCGAACAGAAGACCATCTACGACCAACTCGTCTCCGGCGGGGCGGCCCTGGTCTATAACCGGGGTGGCGATAACCTGCTGGTCCACGGGGCCATCCAGCAGGTCCCGGGGAGCCCTTCGCTTCCGGCCGGCCATCCCGTGCGCAATACCGATTCGTACAACTGGTGGTGCCAGGTACGCAACAACCACGGCGGCAGCGTGGCCAAGACCGTGCTGGGCGTGTTCATGTGCCCCAGCGACGTGCTGCCCACGGTGGATAACGATGGCTACGGCAAGTCGAACTACTGCTGCTGCCTGGGCGACGAGGGGCCGTGGGTCAACTACATCATGTCCACGGGCGGCACGAGCTGGTCGCGGCCCAGCGGTGCCAGCGAGCAGACGGGCATGTTCCGCCTGGCCCAGGATAACAACAGCCACTACGTCACGCGGTTTGCCGATCTGGTGGACGGCTCGAGCAACGTCATCGCCATAGGCGAGGTGAGCGAGACCCCCAACGTGCGGACCAACATCACCGACCGCGTGTTCCCGCTCTGGGCCGGCGGCAACAACAACTGGAACGGGCAGTGGCGGTTCCCCTCCTGGGCCCGGGTCACTGGCGCCATGACCTACATCAACAACCAGGAGGTCAACAA
>JBBIQF010000452.1:0-5536 GCA_037442445.1 Planctomycetaceae bacterium | reverse complement strand
CGGAGCGCGTCCCTCCAGCGTGGAGGGCCACGCTCTGTCGTGGCCGAGGCATTTCATGTTGCCCGGTAACGTCCCGGGCCGTGAACGTTTGGCCGGCAGGGCAAGCGTAGGGCCGCCTTGTGGGGGGGGAAGAATCCCAAGTGCCGAGTTTCGCTTTCGCCTGCCCCGCTGCCGTAACCTATGCTTTGACAGCCAGGTTTGGACGATCGGTCCGGCGGGCAAGCCGCCGTCGGGCGGTCTCGAAGAATTCCCACACCGCGGGTGGTCCCATGAACGCCAGAAACAGCAAGCGCAGGCAACTGTTCGTCGATTCGAAGGTCCAGGGGGCTTTGGCAGCGCGGGCGGTGCTGTATTGGGGGGCCACGATGGCCACCATGGCCCTTTTGCTGCTGTGTTTCCGGATCATCACGGGTCCGGCCCGGCTGTTCTACGAGCACTTCGACGACATGTGGTTTCATTACGGGCCGGCCCTGGCAGGCTCGGTCATCATCCTGCCGCTCTTGGTGATCGATGTGGTGCGGCTGAGCAACCGGTTTGCCGGCCCGCTGGTGCGGCTGCGGCGGGGCATGCGGGCAGTGGCGCGGGGCGACGCGGTCGAGCCGCTCCACTTCCGCGAGCGCGTTTTCTGGCACGAATTCGCCGAGGAGTTCAACGCCGTGGCGCCCCGACGCCAGCGCCTGGAGGCTGCCGCGCCGGCAGCGCCGGCCCACCCGCCTTCGGAGGAGGAAGAACCCGCCGCCGCCCTCCGGTAGAATGATGCATACCGGTTGCGCTTGCGGCAGGGGTCCGGCAGGGTGCGGCCGGCAAGACCTCCCCCGTACCCAAGGCGGCGTGTATGCTCGCCCGACTGGCGTATCGCATTGCCACCGAGGTTTCGCCCCGGCTGGCCTGGAAGGCGGCCCGGCTGTGGGTGTTCCCCGGTGCGCAGGCCCTTGCGGCGTGGAAACGCCGGGTGCGCCGCGGCGAGTTGTTTCCACCCTTTCTGCTTATCTCGTTGACCAGCGCGTGCAATCTCCGCTGCCACGGTTGCTGGGTGGTCGCGGGCAACCACGTCCAAAGCCTCGGCCTGGACGAGGTGGATGCGGTCATTGCCGCCGGTAAGCGCCACCAGTGCCGCTTTTTCATCCTCTTGGGGGGCGAGCCGCTGGTCTATCCCCATCTCTGGGATATCCCCGCCCGGCACGCGGACTGCTATTTCCAGGTGATCACCAACGGGACGTTTCTGACCGACGAGGCGGCCGATCGCGTCCGGGCCCTGGGCAATGTCTCGCCGCTGGTGAGCCTGGATGGCTGGGAAGAGCAGAACGACCAGCGCCGCGGTCGGGGCGTGTACGCTGCGGCGATGGAGGGTATCGAGCGGCTGCGGAAGCGGAAGGTGCTTTTCGGCGTGGCCACGACGGTTACCGCGGCCAATCTGGCCGAGGTGGCCCACGATGCCTATGTCCAGCACATGGTCCGCAGCGGGGCGATGTATCTGTGGTATTACATTTACCGGCCGGTGGGGGCCGATCCCTCGCCGCATCTGGCGTTGGAGGCCCGGCAGGTGATCGAGTTCCGCGCCCGGCTGTTGGACCTGCGGCGCAGGCACCCCATCGTGTTGATCGACACCTATTGGGATGCCGAGGGCCGGGCGGTGTGCCCTGCCGCGCTGGGCTTGGGCTACCAGATCGGTCCCACGGGGGGCGTGGAGCCTTGCCCTCCGTTGAGCTTTGCCTGCGAGACGATCCGGGACTCCGGGGCCGACGTGTATCAAGTGATCAACGGCAGCCGCTTCCTGCGCGGTTTCCAGGAGTTCGTCAGTGCCCGCACCCGGGGTTGCGTGATCCTGGAGCGGCCGGCCGAGCTGGCCGAGTTCCTCCGCCGGTCGTCGGCCCGGGATACCAGCGGCCGCGACGCCCTGGCCGAGTTGGCCTCCGCGCCTTGCCGCCCCAGCCACCATCTGCCGGGCGCCGAGATGCCCGAGGACTTCTGGTTCTACCGGATGCTCAAGCGGCGGATGTTCTTTGGCATGGGGGCCTACGGGTAACGGGCGATGAGCACCGGGTGCGCCTCCCCTGCCCACTACCATGTGCGCCTGGCCCGCGAGGACCTGGCGTTTGCCGCCGCGCATTTCATCACTTTCGGGGGGCAGTGCGAGCGGTTGCACGGCCACAATTACCGGGTGGCGGTCGAGGTGCATGGGCCGCTGGATGCCAACCATTACGTGGTCGATTTCGTGGCACTGGCCGACATTGTGCGCCAACTCCTGGCCGAGCTGGACCACCACGTCCTGTTGCCCACCGAACATGCGGAAATTCGCGTGGCGGCCGATGACCGCGAGGTGACCGCCACCTTCCAGGACCGCCGCTGGGTGTTCCCCCGGGGCGATTGCGTTCTGTTGCCGGTGGCCAACACCACGGCCGAGCTGCTGGCGCACCATTTGGCTGTGGCGCTGGCCAGCCGGCTCCAAGACCGGCTGGGCCTGCGCCCGGACCGCATCGCCGTCGAAGTGCACGAATCGCCGGGGCAGATGGGGGTATGCCAGATCGGCCGATCGGATGCGGGGCTGCGGTGAGGGCCAATCTTAGGTCGCGATCCCTACGAGCAATCGGACGTTGCGATGGAGCACCCTTCTCATACCTCGCTCTCCTGCGCCGGGCTTGCCGCGGCGGGACCGCCTGACGCTTGTGGGCTGCGGCCCCTGCGCGTGGTGACTTTGGGCTGCAAGGTCAACCAGTACGAGAGCGAGTATGTGCGCCAGGCCCTGCTGGGTGCGGGGTTCCGCGACGCCGCGCCAGGCGAAGCCGCCGCGCTGTGCATCGTCAACACCTGCACCGTAACCCTGGAAGGCGATTACAAGAGCCGCAAGCGCATCCGGCAACTGGCCCGCCAGAACCCGCACGCCGCAATCGTGGTGATGGGTTGCTACGCCGCCCGGGCCCCCGACGAGGTGGCACGCCTGCCGGGCGTGGTCGAGGTGTGGGCCGATAAGCGCGATCTGGGCCAGCGGCTGCGGCAGTTCGGGGTCGAACAGGCGCCGGCTGGGCTTTGCACGTTCGGCCGGCTCCACCGCGCATTGGTGAAAATCCAGGACGGCTGCACGCTGGGGTGCAGCTATTGCATCGTTCCTGCGGTCCGGCCGGCGCTGTGGAGCCGCCCTGCCGCCGAGGTGCTGGCCGAGGTCCGCCAACTTTTCGCCGCCGGATACCGCGAGATCGTGCTCACCGGCATCCATCTGGGGCATTACGGCCGGGAAAGCAGCCTATCAGGCGGCGGTACCGCTCAAGACCCTGCCACACCCGAAGCGCCCGCGTGCGGGCCGGCACGCCACGGGCCAGGCGCCCATAGCCCGCGGGCACATGCCCCGGAAAAGGGCGGCGCCTTGGTCGACCTCTTACGGCGCCTGGTGGCCCTGGAAGGCCGCTTCCGCATCCGGCTCTCCAGCCTCGATGCCCCGGAGGTCAGCGACGCATTGCTCGACCTGATGGCCGAATACCCCGATCGGCTTTGCCCGCACCTCCATATCCCCTTGCAGAGCGGCTCCGATAGCGTGCTGCGGCGGATGCGGCGCCGCGGCACGGCCGAGGCATTCGTCGAGCGTTGCCGCGCCATCCGCAGGCGCCTGGACCAGCCCGCCCTGACCACCGACGTGATCGTGGGCTTTCCTGGGGAGCAAGAGGCTGACTTCCAGGCCACCTGCCGCGTCGTCGAGGCCGCCGGGGTGTGCCGGGTGCATGTGTTCCGCTTCAGCGCCCGGCCGGGCACCCCCGCCGCCCATATGCCCGACCAAATCCCGCCCGAAGTGAAACGCCAGCGTGCCGGCCGCCTCCAGGCACTCAGCCGGTCGCTGGCCCGCCGGTTTGCCCAATCGCTGTGTGGCCGGCGCCTCGAGGTGCTTGTCGAGGGTCCGTTGCCCGGGCAGCCGGGACGCTTCGCAGGAACCGCCGAGCGCTACGTCACGGTAGAGTTTTCGGCCCCCGGCCCTTTAGAAGGCCTGGTACCGGTGGTGGCCGAGCGGGTTTCTGGCGGCCGGCTGCTCGGCCACGCCGACCTGCCCCCCCGGCTGCCTCTGGTCCCAACGGGTTTGTGACCCGGGTGCGGGCCGAGGCACGATACGAGCAAGGATTGGCGAGCCTATGGCGGCCCGCCTCATGGTGCCCCACCGGCCCGCCGCGGGCGTCGCTACAGGGTCCACCCCTGCCGGTATTCGCACCGCAGGCAGGCGTCGGCCTCGGCATGGTTGACGATTTTCATCTCCGCGGGATCGTATTCCAGTGGCACGTCGAACTGCGTGGCCACGTTGCCCAGCATCAGAAACTCGTTCAGCGCCGAAGCGTAATCGAAGTTGGACCACGCCGGTTTGCCCCCGCGGCACGCTTCCAGCCAGTCGGGCTCCGGGCCGCGGGAACTCTCTACCGTCTCGGGCCGCTCCCGCTGGACATCGCGGAACTTGTCCTCGGGCAGCAGCCGGAACCACATGTTGTGCCCGGAGGTGTGGATTGTGCCTTCGCTACCGACGATCAGCGTGCCGGCAAACCGCCACAGGCCTTTTTGCTTTTCCGAGGCGTCGCGCACGGCCCGATCGAGCAGTTCCGCCATGCCCGGCGTGGGACCGTTGTGCCACACGATCGTGATCGGGCCGAACTCCGCCCGCGCCGGGATATGCCACCGCACCACCTCCCAACGCGGAAACGAAAGGCGGTTGATGCCCGAGGTCTGGGCCTCGATGCGAATCCGCGGCCGCGGGTCCTTGAGCTCCGCAAGCCACAGCTCGTGCACCCGCAAGGCCATGAACGCCAGGTTGGCCGTGTGCGACGCCCAATTGCCAAGCTGGCAGGTCCCGAACTCCCGCCACAGGTTGCGCTGCATCCATTGGGGATGGAAAGGCCGGGCCGCCGCCGGACCCAGCCACAGGTCCCAGTCCAGGTACTCGGGAACCGGCTGCTGGCCTTGGGGCGGCTCCGTGCGATCGGCCCCGCCCGCGTCATTCCACACGTACACCTCCTTGATCTGGCCAAGCCGCCCCTGGCGAATCAATTCCAGCGCGCGCCGGAACGGGCCGCTGTAGGTCCCTTGGTTGCCCATCGCGGTCGCCACCCGGTACTTGCGGGCCAGTTCGCGGAGCGCCCGGGATTCGTGGACGGTTCGGGTCAGGGGCTTTTCGCAAAACACCCCTTTGCCCGCCCGGATCGCCGCCGCCGAGGCCACGGCGTGGGTGTGATCGGGCGTGGCCACCACCACGGCGTCCATCTGCGAGCCCCGCTCGGCCAGCATCGCCCGAAAGTCGCGAAACACCTGCGGCGGCTGCCGCACCAGCCGCTGGAACGCTTCGCCGGCTTGGCGTTCCCAGGGCTGGGAGGAGGCCGCCAACTTCTTGCCCGACTCTTCCCAATGCCGTAGCGCCTGGTCGATCTTGCGGCGATCGACATCGCACACGGCCACCACCTGTGCAAGCCGCGGCATCTGGTCCACAAACCACGTGCCCCCCCCCCCCCCCCCCCCCCACGCCCCCCCGGCCCCCGCGGGTGGCGGCAACCCGCCACCCCCCCGGGGATGG
>JBBIQF010000451.1:0-5540 GCA_037442445.1 Planctomycetaceae bacterium | reverse complement strand
GCGGCGAGGATTGGCGCCGGGCAGGGGGGCGCCGTTGACGAAGTAGATATCGATCAGCCCGTCGTTGTCGTAATCGAAAGTGGCCAGGCCGGCCGACATGGGCTCGATCACGAACCGCCGCCCGCTGCTGCCGTCGGTATGCACGAAATCCAGGGCCGCCGCGGCCGTCATGTCCTGGAAGGCGATCGGCGATTTTTCGGCGGTCCAAGCCGGGCGGGAAGCGGCCGCCAGGCCCATCGCCAGGGCGAACGCTACTGGGGCCCATGCGCAGGCACAAGGCGGGCTGAAGGACGTTGGTGGGGCAGATGCGCAGGCACTGGCCGCATAGGTGCACCGTCCCGGGCTGTCGGCAGACCCCGCCACCCCACGGCACCTCCGCGGGCGAGGATCGCCGCAACGCCGGTGTACCGCTCGGCTACTTGGGGCTTTTTTGAAGCTGCTCACGAAACCTGCGAATCTGAGGGTTGCCGGGGTCGAGTTTCAACGCCTGTTCGACGGCGGCAAGTGCCCCGGCGCGATCCTTGTTCTCTTCCCGGGCGGCGCTGAGCAGCATGTAGGCCAGCACGGTAGGGCCGCGCTGGACGGCCTTCTCGGCCAGGGCCGGCGTCTCCGCGATCTTCCGCCGCGATTGGAGGAAGAACTCCACCAGGCTCAGGTAGCCGTCGGGCGAGTCCGGGGCCAGTTCGACCGCTTTGCGGAAAGCGGCCTCGGCGCCATCGACATCGCTGATGCGGGCCCGAAGGCGGCCCCGCCGAATCCAGTAGGTGGCGTTTTTCGGCTCGATGGCCAACAGCTCGTCGAGTTGCCACAAGGCCGAGCCGATGCGATTCTGCCGCTCGTAGTAATCCAATAGCGCCTCGCGGCAGGCCGTCGATTTGGGGGCGATGGCCGCCCCGCGCAGCCAGTGCGCCTCGGCCTTGCGCGGATCGCCGAAGGCCAGGTGCACATTGCCCGCCGCCAGGTGATAGGAGGCCGCAAGCTGTACCTGGGCTTCGAGGTCCGTGTAGCCGCGGCTCTGCTTGCGCTCTTCCTCCAGTTCGCGCTCCTTCCGGGCGGCGAACTTCTCGCGGTACTGTTTGGCTTCGTCGCGCTGGCCCAGCCGGGTGCATATCACCGCCAGCGAATGGTAAGCGGGGGTATAGTTCGGGTCGATGCGCACGGCCTCGAGATGGCTTTTCTTGGCTTCGGCCAGCTTGCCCAGTTCCAACAAGGCCTGGCCCAGCCAGTAGTGGCTGTCGCCGGAATCGGGGATGCGCTTGACATATTCCTCGGCCGCCCGGCAGGCTTCTTCGGGCTTCGCGTCGCGCAGCAGCACCTCGACCAGCAAGCTATGGGCTCGGGCCAGCCCGGGGTCCAGCTCGATGGCCTTGCGGAGGTACTCGGCCGCCTTGGCATGCTCTCCCTGGGCGGCCGCCACCATGCCCAGGCCGTTGTAACCGGCGGCGAACTTCGGATTGACCTCCAGCGATTTCTGCCAGCAGCGGGCGGCCTCGGCATATCGCCCGTGCCGGTTGTAGATGAACGCCGCCACCGCGTGGGCTTCCGGGCGGTTGGGCAAATCGGCCACCAGCCGGGCACAGGTGGCAAAGGCCTCCTGGTTGAGCGCCTCGACCGTGGTGGGGAGCTCGGGGCTGAGCCCCAATACTTCGGCGGGCGGGCGGAGTTCGTCGGGCAGTGGCGAAGCGTTCTCGGCCGGCGCCGTACCCGCCCCCTGCGGCCACGGCTCCCCCGCAAAAGAGGCCACCTGGGAGTCCCCACGCCTATGGGTGCCGTACCATATGGCACCGGCTGCCACCGCGCCGACCACCAAACCCAACGCGGCACCGACGATCCATTGGCTTATGGACCGGCCCGGCCGGGCTGATCCCACCGAAGAGGTACTCATGACTCCCGTTCGACAACAAAACGCCACCGGCCCAAACGGCGGTACACCCGATGGGCACCGCTCGTTTCCTTCATCTTACGGCCGGCGCGGGGCCGCCGCAAATCGTTTGGAACCGAGCTGCCCAGCCGCGACCCAACCGAGCCGCGACCGTAAGGGAGCGGCCACGCCTAGAGAGCGGCCAGCCGCACCGGGCCCTAACGGGCCCGGCTCCCGGGCCCAGCACTTGGCCTAGAAAGCGTTACTTTCCCGCCCCGTGTTCCCTGCTCCCCGCTCCCTGCTCCCCGCTTTCCAGCATGGCCGCGACCCCCTCTTCGATGGCCTTCATTTCGCCCAAGAACTCGCCGGTAATCTCCTCGCTGGGCAGCCAGATGGTTTGGGTGCCGGGGAGGCGTTCGGCCGGGACGGCCACCAGGTGTTTGAGCGGCTTGTAGCAGAACGCCATTTCGGGGATGCACTCGTTCAAGGGGTAATGCATGGCCGGCCAGCCCCCATGCGGCAGTTGGGTATCGAGGAACGTGAACAAAGCGACCCGCTCGGCCACGCGATAGGCCCTCTCGATGGTGCCCGCATCGGCCAAACCGTACTTGACCAGCACGCGGAGCAATTCGCCCGCTCCCCAGCCCACCTTGCACTTGGACGGCCAGAGGTAGGTATCCAGCGGCATGGCCGCCTCGAACTCCAGCAGGGCCAAGGCGGCGTCGAGGTACGGCTGGGCCTCCTCGGCCGAAGTGCCCCACCGGCTGCTGAGCGTGTCGTATAAGGTTGCCAGCCACGCCATGGCCGTGCCCACCTGCCAGAACTCTTGTTTGGGGCTCTTGTAGTCCACGATGCGCGAGAGGCGCTGGCCCGGGGCGGCCTCGGTCACCAAGCCCCCCTCTAGGTCCATCTGGGTAAACAGCACGCCGCCAGCCATGTGGGGCCGATTGGCATCGACCCAGCGCAAGACGAACTGGCCGGCCGAGATCGCCTCGGCCCGCAAGTCCAAGGCCACCATGAGCTGCCCGAAAAACGTGGTATTGAGCACCCCCAGCGTTGGCTGCGCCTGGGGGTGGCGTGGATCGTCGCCGATATAGGCGAACACGCCTCCGGAGGGGTGCTGATACTGAAGAATGCGGTCCAGCACCTTTGGCAGCCGGATGACCGGGTGCCCGATCCACGCCGCCACTTTCCCGAACGTCAGCACCCGATACACCCGCTGCATGTCCTTGTATTCGGGCGGCTCGTCGGGGAGGTAAAAGTCGCCATTCTCGCGAAGGGCGAAGCGCTGGGCCCAGTCCAACAGCCGGGCGATGATCGCATGGTCCACCCCGGCCGCGTACATCCCCCACGACGCCTTGTGCATGTAGCTCAACAGCGGCTCGCGGCAGATGGGGCCGCCGGGGGCCACCCGGCTGACCAGAAACCGGCCTCCCTCGCACAGCGACACACGCAGCGCACTTAACAGGTGTTGGGGCTCGCAAATTCGCCAGTCCATCGCTTTGGCACTTTCCGGCTTGAATATCGGGGTCCGAACAGGGCGACGGGGTTGCGTGGTTTTGGGGCGCGGCCGCCTCGGGCCCGGGGGTGCGGGCAAGATGCCCGCGCTCCGTGACCGTTGCCGCCCGTAGGAAGCGGGCAAACCGCCCGGGCCTTGTTGAGCGTCGCCGCCGTGCGGGAGTTGACAGGGTACCCGGGACTTGGCGCCCCTCGGTTCACATGCATGCACACCTCAACGGCTATACGCATGGCATGGGCTGCCGGGCTGAAGGCCGGGTGGCTAGGCCAGCAGCTTCACGAACCGGCTGTAGGCTTCCTCCCAGGCGGCCGTGTCGCGGGGGAGGTACTCCTCCAGGGCGAAGCTGCGGCGGATGACTTCGCGGGCCTCGGCGATGCTGGCCACATCGCCGGCCGCTGTGGCCTGCATCATGAGGTTGCCGGTGGCGGTGGCCTCGATGGGGCCAGCCAGCACGCGCCGGGCGCAGGCATCGGCCGCCGCCTGGCAAAGCTGGCGGTTCTGCGTCCCGCCGCCCACGATATGGATCGTCTCGATCCGCCCCCCCACCAGCGATTCGCACATCCCCAGCACGTGGCGGAACTTCATGGCGATGCTTTCCAAAGCACAGCGGATGATAGACCCTTCGTCCGATGGCACCGCCTGCCCCGTGCGCGCGCAGAACGCCCGGATAGCCTCCGGCATGTCGTCCGGCGCCAAGAAGTCGTGGGCGTCGGGATCGATGAAGGACACCAGCGGCCGGGCCGCCGCCGACAGCCGATTCAAATCCTCCCAGCTATAGTTCCGCCCCCGCAGGTTCCACACGCGGCGGCACTCCTGGACCAGCCACAACCCGCAGATGTTCTTAAGCAGCCGGAATGTGCCTCCGACGCCGCCTTCGTTGGTGAAGTTGCGCTCGAGCACCTGGTCGTTGACGATGGGTTCGGGGGTTTCGACCCCCATCAGGGCCCAGGTGCCCAGGCTGATGTAGCACCAATCGGGCCGGCGCCCGGCCTGGCTGGCCGCGGGCACCGCCATCACGGCACTGGCCGTGTCATGCGTGCCGGGAAGCACCACGTGTGCCTGGGTCAGGCCCGTGTCGGCCGCAACCCCGGGGCGCAGCGGCCCCAGGTCCGTGCCGGGCTCCAAGATCGTGCCCAGGATGTGCGTGGGCAGCCCGAACTTCTCCAGCAGTTCCGTTGCCCACCGCCGCGCCAGCGGATTGTAAAACTGGCTGGTGGTGGCATCGGTGAACTCGTTTCCCTTCTGGCCGGTCAGCAGCCAATGGAACAAGTCGGGCATCATCAGCAGCGCCTCGGCCACATCCAGAAGCGGCGAGCGCCCCAGTTTCATGGCCAGCAACTGGTACAGCGTGTTGAGTTGCATGAACTGGAGGCCCGTATGGCAGAAAATCTCCTCGCGCGGGACGATGCCGAAGGCCTTTTCCAGCATGCCGTTGGTGCGGCTATCGCGATAGTGATAGGGGTTGCCCAACAGGGTGTCGTTGCGGCCCAACAGCCCGAAATCCACCCCCCAAGTGTCCACCCCCACCGACTTGACCGCAGCGCCGTAGCGAACTCCGGCGGCGCGGAGCCCTGCCCGCACGTGATTCCACAATGCCGGGAGGTCCCAAACCAGACTGCCCGCCAGCTCTACCCCCCCGTTGTCGAAGCGATAGACCTCTTCCAGGGCCAAGGTGCGGCCGTCGAACCGCCCGACCACATGCCGGCCGCTGGAAGCCCCCATATCGATCGCCACGTACATGCGTTCTGCCATAGCTTGGCCTACCTTGCGCAAGAAACCCGCCGTTCAACCCACCAGGGGGAAAGCGTTGGCGGTATGGTGCCCCATCCGGCTTTGGCCGTCAAGAGGCCGAAGGGGTGCGTGCCCGGCACGGAAGCACCGGGCGACTGGCGAAATGACGAATGTCGAAAGTCAAATGACGAATGCCGAAGGAAGCACCAAGCACCAATGACCAAGTACCAAGTACCAATGACCAATGCGAAGAGGCGAAGCTGCTGGGGTGGGGGGGCTTTGGCCGGGGTGAACCCGGCGGCTCGTTCTGGCGACCCGCGCTTGGTCCTTGGTGCTTGGTCATTGGTCATTCGTCATTCGTCATTCGACATTCGACATTTGTCTTTCGCCATTCGTCCTTGGTCCTTGGTGCTTGGTCATTCGTCATTT
>JBBIQF010000450.1:0-5545 GCA_037442445.1 Planctomycetaceae bacterium | reverse complement strand
GTAGCCAGCACCACGGCGGTGCCGGCTCGGTCATCGGCGCCCAGTGCGGTGGAGGCATCGGCCGGCACCAGCCGATCGCCCCGGCGCAGCGGTTTGGCACCCACACCCAGCGGCACCGTGTCCATGTGGGCCGACAACATCCGCCGCGGACCGCGAATCGTCCCCGGCAGCCGGCAGATGAGGTTACCCGTCCGGCCACCGTGAAGGCTCCGCCGATGGGCACTGTCGCGGCGGATGGACTGGGCGGGTACTCCTGCGGCACGCAACTGGCGGGTAACGAAGTCGGCCACGCGCCCTTCGTCGCCGCTGCCGCCCGGGATGGCCAGCAACTGGGTAACGAGCTTTTCGGCCCGCTCGAGGTCCGGCTCAAACATCGACATGGACATGCCAAAAGACCTTCAACAAGAGTCGCAACAATAAAACACTGTCGCAGCGGTACTGGCAACCCGCGACCCGAGCGGGCAGAAAAACGCCAAAGCGTTGCCCCCCTTTATTGGACATCATCTACAACCATAGACTGGGCCGGCTCCACTATTCGGTAGGGGCGCTCCCCGGCGTCATCGTTCCCATCGCCTCTGGGCAAGGCCCCCGCAGGTCCGACCCCCAGGGGCGTCCAAGGACCCGATGGGTGCCGCAATTATTGGAGGGATTTGGACTTATGTCAACCGTCCCTCTTGAGCCGGACCGCCAGCGTCGCGCGTTGACCGTGTACCGCCCCGCAGGTAGAGTACTCGTAGGGTGGGTGCTCTGCACCCACGCGATTGCCGAGCAGTCGCGTAGGGTGGGTGCTATGCACCCAGGCGGTTGCTCAATGGGTACATCACGGGGTCGCTGAGGGCGTGCGTCAAATCACGCACCCTCCGGCCACTGCCGAGTGCCTGTGTGAAATCACCCACCCCAACGGCCTTTCGGCATTCCCGGGCCGGTCGCATGGCGCTGGTGTACTTCAAGCGATATCGAATGGAGATCGAACTGCCCCGGCGGGACGGTGGTTCTTCGCTGCCGCCGGCCGGCTACCAGTTCGTCTCTTGGGATCGGGGCCTGCTGGAGACGCACGCGCGGGTGAAGTACGAGAGTTTTCGGGAGGAGATCGACGCGAACGTCTTTCCCTGTTTCGCTGAGTACGGCGGCTGTTTGCGCCTGATGAGCGAGATCACGCAAAAGCCGGGTTTTCTGCCCGAGGCCACCTGGCTGGCGGTGTACGATGCCGGGCCGGGCAAACCCCGCCAGCCCTGCGGCACCATCCAGGGGATTCGCGACCGCTCGGGTATCGGGTCGATCCAGAATCTGGGCATTATCCCCGGGCACCGGAACCGGGGGGTCGGCAGCGGGCTGTTGCGGCGGGCGCTGGATGGATTCTGGCAGGCGGGCTTGGACCGGGTCTCGCTCGAGGTGACGGCGGAGAACGAGGGGGCCATCCGGCTGTATCAGCGCTTGGGGTTCCGCATCGTCAAGACGGTCTTCAAAGCCGCCGAGGTGGCTTGCACGTGAGCGAACCCTTTTTCTGCCATACGTTCTCCAACGGCCTGGTGCTGGTTGCCGAGCCGATGGGCTGGCTGGAGTCGGCGGCCTTCACGTTGCTGGTGCCTGTGGGCAGTGCGCACGACCCGGCCGATCGCTGCGGCCTGGCCAGCCTGCTGTGCGAAATGGCGATGCGCGGGGCAGGCTCCCGCGACAGCCGCCAATTGATCGAAGACCTCGATAACCTTGGGGTCGAGCGCAGCGAGTCGGTGTCCGACGCCCACACCCAGTTCAGCGGGGCCACGCTGGCCGATAATCTCCTGCGCGCGCTGGCCATCTTCGCCGATGTGGTGCGCCGGCCCCACCTGCCCGAAGAGCAGCTCGAGGCCGGCAGGCAGGTGCTGTTGCAGGAACTGCGGGCCATCGAGGACGAACCGGCCGAGAAACTGATGATCGAACTCAAGCGCCGGCACTATCCCGAGCCTTGGGGCCGGCCGCCCCAGGGAGACGCCCGGGCCTTGGAGGCGATCGCGCTTTCGGATTTGCGCGGCCATTTCGCGCGCTATTACCGGCCCAATGGGGCGATCCTGGCGGTGGCGGGCCAGTTCGACTGGCCCCGGCTGCGCGACGCGGTGGGAGAGATGTTCGGCGACTGGCGCCCGATCGAAAGCGCCGCGCCGGCCGGCGGCCCCAGCCGGCCCGGCCATACTCATCTGTGCTATGATTCCAACCAGACGCAGATCGGTATCGCCTACCCCAGCGTGCCCTATCGCCATCCCGATTACTTTCGGGCCTGGGGCGCCGTAGGGGTGCTCAGCGGCGGGATGAGTGCCCGGCTGTTTACCGAGGTCCGCGAGCGGCGGGGGCTGTGCTACGCGGTGTTCGCCACGTACCACACCCTTTTGGATCGCGGCGGGGTGTTCTGTTATGCCGGCACCACGGCCGACCGCGCCCAGGAGACGCTGGAAGTCACCCTGGCCGAGTTGCAGCGCCTGGCCCGCGGCATCGAGCCCGAGGAACTCGATCGGCTCAAGGCCCGCATCCGAAGCGCTTTGGTGATGCAGCAAGAGTCCAGCGTGGCCCGCAGCGGCAGCATCGCCCGCGATTGGTACCATCTGGGCCGGGTGCGGACCATCGAGGAGATCGAGAGCATCGTCGCCGGCCTGACCTGCGAGGGCATCAACGCCTATCTGGCCGACCACCCCCCGCGGGATTTCACCATTGTCACCCTCGGCCCGCAGCCCTTGGAGGTCCCCGGTGGAGTTCCGTGAGACGGTGCTGGAAAATGGGCTGTCGGTGATCGCCGAGTGTAATCCGCAGGCCTACTCGGCGGCCCTGGCGTTCTTCGTCAACACCGGCGCGCGGGACGAACCGCCCGAACTGGCCGGCGTCAGCCATTTTCTGGAACACATGGCCTTCAAAGGATCGCAGCGCCGCTCGGCCGATGACGTCAACCGCCAGCTCGATGCCCTGGGCGCCGACTGCAACGCCTGGACCAGCGAAGAACTCACCGTCTTCCATACCGCCGTGCTCCCCGAGCACGTGGACCAGGCCCTGGGGATTCTGGCCGATATCCTGCGGCCGGCACTGCGCCCGGAAGATTTCGAGCTGGAACGGAACGTGATCCTGGAAGAAATCCGGATGGTCGAGGACCAGCCCCCCTTCGGGGCCGACGACAAGTGCCGGGCGCTGCACTTCGGGCCGCATCCGCTGGGGCACAGCGTGCTGGGATCGGTCGAGAGCATCCGCCAGCTTCCCCTGGAGGCCATGCGCGACTACCACGCCCGGCGCTATGGGGCCCACAATACCGTGCTGGTCGGCGCGGGGCGGATCGATTTCGACGCCCTGGTGGCCTCGGCCCGCCGGCATTGCGGCCATTGGGAGCCGGGCGATAGCGGCCGCTCGCGCGAACCGGCTCCCCGATGGGCCGGCTACCACGCCATGTATAAAGAAAACGCCGCCCAACAGTACCTGGTGCAACTGGCGCCCGGGCCCATGGCCACCGACCCCGCCCGATACGCCGCCAAACTGCTGGCCACCATCCTGGGCGACGACAGCGGCAGCCGCCTGTACTGGGAGCTGGTGGACCCCGGCCGGGCCGAATATGCCACCGTCTACCACATCGAGTACGAGGGGGCAGGCATCTTCGTCACCTCGATGAGCTGCCCGCCCGAAGCCTTCGAGGCCAACGTCCAGCGGATCGCCGACCTCTTTCGCGATGCCGAGGAGTTCGGCGTCACCGAGGCCGAACTGGAGCAGGCCAAGAACAAGGTCGCCTCGCGCCTGGTGCTGGCCAGCGAGCGGCCGCGGGGCCGGCTGTTCTTCGTGGGGCCCGATTGGGTCCACCGCCGCGAGTACCGCTCGCTCCGCGACGACCTCGACACCCTGGCCGCGATCTCGGTCCGCGACCTGTCCGCCGTCCTGGAACGATTTCCGCTTACCCAGTGCACCACCGTGGCCGTCGGCCCCCGGCAAGCAGAGGTATCCGCCCAGCAGTGAACCCATAGAGGCGACACCTGCCACAGGGCACACGGGGTGGAAGGCACAGGGGGTGCCCGTGTAGGATGGTCCGTGGTGGGCTGGCGCCTAGATCCGCACCTGGCCGCACCCGGGTATCACAGTCGGGCCGCCGGGACTCAGGTTGTGGCCGCCCGGTGTCCCGGTGCTTGGCGATTCGGCCCGCCAGCTTTCCGGCAAGGGGTGTGGCGATGGCCCCAATAGCGATGGGAGGACTGCGATGAAGAGGCTTCGCTGGGTAATCGGCAGCGTGGTGGTATTGGGGACGATGGTGGCCGGCGGGCGGGGGTGGGCGGGTGCCGGTCCGCAAGCCGGGCAGCGCCTCCGGGCCCATTACGCCCGGCCCTTCGAGCCCCCCACACTCCCCGCTCTCATCCCGCTGCCGCCGGGTGCGGTGCAGCCGGCCGGCTGGCTCCGCGACTGGTGCCAGGCTGCCCGCGACGGATACACCGGTCACATGGACGAGGTGCACATCGAGTTCCGCCGTGCATGGGCCGCCGATCACACAATGACCGGCGAACGCCTGAACTGGCCCAAAGGCGCTTGGCCCTACGAAGGGGGCGGCTATTGGTTCGACGGCCTGGTGCGCCTGGGTGCCATGCTGGGCGACGAGCCGCTCCGCCGGCAGGCCAAATCCCGATTGGATGTCGTCATCGAGCGCATGAATCCCAAGAGCATCCTGTTCCTGTGGTGGCTCGACAAGAATAACCCCAACGACGCCCAAGCCATTACCTGCGATTCGGGCTGGCCCATTTGGGCCTGCGGGCTGTTGGGCCGAGCGATGGCCGCCTACTACGCCGCCTCCGGCGACCGGCGGGCCCTGGAAACTTTGGAGGCGGCTTACGCAGGCTACCAGGACTGGATCCGGCTGGGCGGCGGCATGTCCAACGTCTGGCCCGCATTCCAGACCTACACCTGGACCGGCAACCCGAAGATCGCCCAGACGCTCACCCTCCTGTTTTCCGAGGACGCCCCTGCCAAGGGGATCGCTCCGGGCGCCTGGGGACGCTTCCGCCGCAAACCCAACCCGGCCCCAGGGGCCGAGCCCAACGAGCACGGAGTCGTGTTTCTCGAAGGCACCACGCCTTGGGCCCTCGGTTACCTCTGGACCGGCAGGCGCGAGTTCCTCGATGCCACGCTGGCCTGGCACGACTTGTTAGAGCGCGACGCCATGCAGCCCTCGGGCGTCCCCGTGGCCGACGAATACTACGGCCCCACCGGCGCCTTCCGCGCTACCGAGACCTGCGACGTGGCCGGCTACCTGTGGAGCCAGATCGTCCTGTTGGCGATCACCGCATAAGGGAGCCTGGCCGACCGGATCGAACGCGCCTTCTTCAACGCCGGGCCGGTCACCGTCGCCCGGGACTTCCGCACCCATGTGTACTTCCAAAGCCCCAACCGCGTGGTCGATGGCTCTCCCCCCTGCCCCCACGGGCCGGGAGCCTCCGGTTGCTCCTACAAACTGCACCATTTCCCGCTCTGCTGTACCGCGGCCCTGAATCGCGTGGTCCCCAACTACGTGATGCACATGTGGATGGCCACCTACGACAACGGCCTGGCTGCGGTG
>JBBIQF010000449.1:0-5569 GCA_037442445.1 Planctomycetaceae bacterium | reverse complement strand
AGGGTAATAAGCCGCACGCCCTGGGTGTTTCGGCCCTGGATACGGATATCCTTGACGGCCACCCGCTGGACTTTGCCGCGGGCAGTGACCATCATCACCTCGTCGTCGTCACACACGCGCGCAATGCCGATAACCGGCCCGTTGCGCCCGTGGGTCCGGATATCGCGCACGCCTTTGCCTCCCCGGCCTTGGGTGCGGTAGTAGAAGGCCGAACGAGTGTCCGCATCCTGGGAACTTTCCTCACCGCTGGCGGCCGATTCCGGCGGGCTCGGGCCTTCGGCAGCCGCCTGGCCGGCGTCGTCCGGGGGGGAGGGGGGGACGGTGGCCGCGGCCTCGTCTTCTTCGTCCTCGGCTGGCAAGTCCGGCAGAATGTCGTCGCCGGGCGGCCCCCCTTTGCCCATCGGCGTGCGTTTGCCGAAGCCATGAGCGCAGGCGGTCAGCAGGCAGGCTTGGGGGTCGGCGACGACCATGCCCACCACGTGGTCGTCCCCGAGCAGGGAGATGCCTTTGACGCCCGCGGCGGTGCGGCCCATGGGCCGGACTTGGCTCTCGGGAAACCGAATCGCCATCCCGCATGCCGTGGCCAGCACCACCTCGTCGCCCGGCCGGGTGATCACCACATCGACCAATTCGTCGCCTTCCCGGAGATGGATGGCGAAGATGCCGTTTTTCACCGGCCGGCTGAAGGCGGCCAGGGCGGTCTTCTTGACCACCCCACGCCGGGTGGCCATCATCAGAAAGCAATCCGGGTCCTGGAAATCGCGGACCGCCCGGCAATGGGTCACCTGTTCCCCTTCGCCGAGGTTCAGCAGGTTGACGATGGCCCGGCCCCGCCCGTCCCGCGGCAACTCGGGGATGGCGTACACCTTTTTCCAGTACACCCGGCCTTTATTCGTGAAAAACAGCATGGTATCGTGGGTGCTGGCCACGAACACGTCCTGGACCGGGTCTTCCTCGTCCACCTTGGCCCCCGTGACGCCCTTGCCCCCCCGGCGCTGCTGGCGGTAAAGCCGGATGGGCGTGCGCTTGATGTACCCGTTGCTGGTAATGGAGACCACCATGGTCTCCTCGGCAATCAGGTCTTCAAGATCGAACTGGCCCACCTCTTCATCCTGGATTTCGGTGCGGCGGGCATCGGCGAACTTCCGTTTCAGCTCCAACAGGTCGTTGCGGATGATCTGGTCGATCTGGGCGCGGTGGGCCAGGATGCGGCGGTACTCGGCGATGTCGGCCAGCAGCTTGCGGTGTTCGTTGCCCAGCTTTTCCTGCTCGAGATTGACCAACTGGCCCAGGGTCATGCGGAGGATGGCGTCGGCCTGGACCGGGGTCAGGGTGTAGGTTTCCGCCGTGCCCCGCTCGGCGGCAAACGCGGCGAAGCCTTCTTCTCCCAAAGCCCGCCGGAGCATGGCCGCCGGGCAGGCCACCTGCATCAGCCGCTCTTTGGCCTCGGCCTGGCTGGCCGACGAGCGGATCACGCGGATCACCTCTTCGATATCGGCCAGGGCCAACAGCAGCCCCTCGACCGTGTGCTTGCGCTCGCGGGCCCGGGCAAGCAGATACTCGGTGCGCCGCCGGATCACCGTTACCCGGTGCCGCAAATACTCCTCCAGCAGCTCCTTGAAGGTCAGCACCCGGGGCTTGCCGTCGACCAGCGCCAGAAAGTTCAGCGAAAACGTGTCCTGCAGCGGCGTGTGGCGGTAGAGCTGGTTGAGCACCACCTGGGGCTCGGCGTCGCGCTTCAGCTCGATGACCAGCCGCACCGGCTCTTTCAGATCGCTCTCGTTGCGGACCTCGGCGACGCCCTCGACATGCCCCTCCTCGATGGCCTTGTTGATGGCCTCTTCCACAGCGTCGCGGGCTTGCTGGTAGGGAATCTCTTGGACAATGATCCGCTGCCGCCCCTTGACTTCCTCGATGCGGGTACGGGCACGGACGGTGACCTTCCCTCGGCCCGTCAGGTACCCTTGCCGGATGCTCTGCCGCCCGCAAATGATGCCCCCGGTGGGAAAGTCCGGGCCAGGGCAGATTTCCAACAGCTCGTCGATCGAGACCTCCGGATCGTCGATCACGCGGATCAATGCATCGCAGATCTCGGCCAGATTGTGCGGGGGGATGGAGGTGGCCATGCCCACCGCGATGCCCTGCGAGCCATTGACCAGCAGGTTCGGAAACGCCGAGGGGAGGACGGTCGGCTCTTTGCCCTTCTCGTCGTAGGTGGGCACGAACTCGACCGTCTCCATCTTGTAGTCTTCGAGCATCAAGGCGGCCACGGGCGACATGCGGGCTTCGGTGTACCGCATGGCCGCCGCGGGAAGCCCAGCGATCGAGCCGAAATTGCCCTGCTTGTCGATCAGCGGATACCGGGTGTTCCACTCCTGGGCCATGCGGACCAGGGTGGGATAGATGGCCTGGTCGCCATGGGGGTGGTAGCGTTTCATCGTCTCGCCGACGATGCCGGCGCACTTGGACGTGGCCGCCCCGGGCGTCAACCCCAAGTCGTTCATCGCGACCAGGATGCGCCGCTGCGAGGGCTTCAGCCCGTCGCGGACATCCGGCAGCGCCCGGCTGATAATGACGCTCATCGCGTAAGTGAGGTAGCTGTCCTTCAGCTCCTCTTCGATGGGCGTCGCCACAAGCCGGGCGGCTACAGGCTGGGTTCCATCCCCGTTGGACGACCCTGGAACATCCCCCTCCGAAGGCTGGGAGGGCGGAAGGTCAGATTCTGTGGACAAGGATAAATCCTCTCTGGCACACAAAGGGAAAAACCCTATTAAGCGCAAGAACCACAAGTATACCGCTTCCAAGCCCGCGCCACAACCTCGAACGGGCGAAATCCATAGCCATAAGTCTTTGCTGCGTAGAGAGTTACGAAATCGCCCCCACAGGGCAAGATGTGCCACCAGCCAAGGCCGCCAGCAGGACGCCCAAGGCCCCTCGCCGGGCCTACCGGCCGCCCAACCCCACACCCCCATCCCTTGTCTTTCGTACCCTGTCACCCGTCCCGTCTCACTCGTCTCCTGTGACCCCGGCCCCAGCCAACGCCAGCTCCTGCTTCAGCGGGGCCACTTGACAATCGCCGGGCGGTCCATCACCATAACGGGCGGCTGGAGGATGTGCGTCTTTTCGTCTTTGTTTCGGCCCCCGATCCGGCCGGGCAGGGGGGGACCCGCGCTCGGCGTTTTCAGCCCGAAGGCATCGAGCCATGGCCATCGCAGTCAAGTGCCGGTGCGGCACGGTGTACAATCTCCGGGACGAGTACGCCGGCCAGTGGGTGCAGTGCCCCCGATGCGGCCAGAGCATGCAGGTCCCCGTGCCGCCGCCAGTCGAACGCGTCCCCCAGGCCGACCCCGTCTTCGAACGCGATGTGTTCTTGTTGCGGCAAAAGCATTTGGCCATTTCGGAGAAGTACGTGGTGGCCGACGAGGACAATCAGCCGATCCTGTTCGTCCAGCGCCCGGTCCACCTGGCGCGGGGATGCCTGGCGGTGCTGGGCGGCGTGGCCGCGTTCTTCGTGGTGTTAACGGTATTCGGGGGGCTAGTTGCGGCCGTGCAGCATGAGGTGCTTTGCGGGATTGTTATCATTGTCGGCGTTTTCGCGGCCCTTGCAGCCCTGGTAGCGGCCTTTGTAGCGCTCTATCCCAAACGGCACGTGTACTTCTATCGCGACGCAACGAAGCAGGACAAGCTTCTCGAAGTCCTCCAGGACCGCAAGGTCATGCCCATCGTGGCCACCTATACCATCCGCGATGCGGCGGGCAACGTGCTGGCCAGGCTCCGCAAGAACATCTTTACGAACCTTTTCCGGAAGAAGTGGTGGTGCTATAACCCGGATGGTTCGGTGCGGTGCGTGGTGAAAGAGGACTCGGTGATCCTTTCGCTGTTGCGGCGGTTCCTGGGGCCGCTGTTCGGCATCCTGCGCACGAACTTCATTTTCTGCGATCCGAGCACGGACGATGTGATCGGCGAGTTCAACCGCAAGTTCACGATCTTGGACCGGTATGTGCTGGACATGCGGGCCGATCCGGCACGGCAGCTCGATCGCCGCGTGGCGCTGGCCATCGGGGTGATGCTCGATACCGGAGAACGACGTTGAATGCCGGAGGAGTTGCCATGGGGGAGCCTGAAGGCTGGGGCCGGCCGGCACCGCCCTCGCGGCCGGTACTGATCCGCCAGGACATGCTAGCCGAGGACGAGCCGGCACAGCGCATCGACTTCGAGAAAGGCATGTCGTACACCCCGTGGGTGTCGATCGTGCTGATCCTGGTGAACACGGCCATTTTCGCCCATCTGGTAGCCAGCGGAGCGCTGGCCAGCCGCGACACCCTGATCGAAGCCGGCGCCCTGGCCCGCCAGCGCGTCCTCCAAGGCGAGGTGTGGCGACTGGCCAGCGCGCTGTTCCTTCACGGCAGCCCGGGACATCTGATGGGCAACGCCCTGGTGCTCTTTATCGTGGGGATGGCGTGCGAGCACGCCTTCGGCCGGTTGCAGACCATGGTGGTTTTTCTGGTCACGGGAGTGTGCGGCTCGCTGCTGAGCATGGTGTTCCATCCCGGGCCGTCAATCGGCGCCTCGGGCGCTGTATTCGGCGTACTGGGGTGCGTGGCCATGTTCTTCTACCGCCACCACCGCGTGGTCATGCTCCGCGACAAGCGGATCGGCTTCGTCCTTTTGGCCTGGGCCATCTACCAGATCATCACCGGCATGATGAACCCCGTGATCGACAACTTCGCCCACATCGGCGGGTTTGTCAGCGGGATGGCAGCGGCGTGGATCATCTGGCCCCGGCTGGTCCCTCGGCCCGAGAAGCCCACGCGATTCCTGGTGTGACCGGCCGGCGTTCCTGGTCTGGCGGCCCCGACTAGCTGCGGCGCCGCCGGTTCAGAAATCGTACCACAGGCCCAGCCCCACCTTGTCTTCGTACTGCCGGAAGAACTCGTATTGCTCGCTCTTGCCCACGAAATATTGCATCCCCATGCGGAACAGACCGCCCGAGGCTCCCCGCCACTGCCAGCCGCTCTGCACCACGAAGTTGCCGCCAAAGTCCACCTCCTCGCGAAGATGGGCATTCAGCGCCACAAACGGGGCGCCCCCCAGCGTCCCCACCGGCTCGGCCGGGCTGTAATCGCCGCCGAACTGGAGCTCCCACGGCTCGGCCCCACCGTCGGTGTCGAACGACCAGGCCGCTTCGGCATACACGCGGAGGTTGTCGGTCAGATAGTACGAGTGGCCCCACACCAGGGCGTTTCGCGTGTAGTTGATCCGCGTCCAGCCGGCCGACCGCAGCATCAGCTCATCGCCCAGATGCGAGCTGAGGTGGTAGTAGGCCAGCTTGGTCTGGTAGCGGCCCCGGCCGTAGGTCAACGGAATGCCAAAGCGGAAATCGCTGGCCACGAGGTCCAGATCCCGCTCCAAATCCAACCGGGGAAAACCTGCCCCCTCGATATCCACTTGAAAGCCCTCCGGACAGCGCGGGTCGCCGCTGCCGTAGCGCAGCATGCCGGCACGTCCGCCCAAAGCGATGTCCCACATCCACCCCTGGCGGCGATCGTAGTTCCATGCGCTGGCAAAC